>CALNAL010000152.1 GCA_937874445.1 uncultured Acetobacteraceae bacterium
GAAACGCGCCGTGCCACTCCGCAAACCCGTCCCGGACTCCCGAGAATGTCCCCAGGCCGACCGCGGTGCCCAGGTGGCCGATGCCCTGGCCTGCGACATCGTCTCCGGCGGCCTCGCCGCCGGCGCGGTCCTCCCGCGCGAGACCGAGCTGGTCACGCGCTTTGCCGTCTCGCGCGCGACGCTGCGGGGCGCGTTGCAGTCGCTGGAATCGGCCGGGCTGATCCGCCGGGTTTCCGGCCACGGCACCTATGTCCGGCCGTACCGGCACTGGAGCTTCCTCAATCCGCTGCTCAGCCGCTGGCTGTCGGCCTTCGCGCCGCCGACGCCGCCCTATCTGCGGGATCTCTTCCTCTTCCGCCTCGGCATCGAGCCGGCCATTGCCGCCCTGGCGGCCCGCGCCGCCCGGGGGGAGGATCTGGCCGGGCTGGAGAAGGCGCTGGCCGGCATGGCCGCCCATGCCGCCGACCCGCGTCCGCCCGCCGGGGGGCGCGCGCTCACCGCCTTCGACCGCAGCGATCTGGCTTTCCATCAGGCGATCTATCGCGCGACCGGCAATCTGCTGTGGGCGCAGATGGCGCAGGTCGTCGAGCCGGCCGCGCGGCTGGTGATCCACCGTTCCAACGCCGGGGCCGAGGAGCTGCGCGAGAGCGTGGTCAACCACACGGCCTTGCTCGCCTGCATCCGCCGCCAGGAGCCCGAGGCCGCCCAGGCGGCGGCCCTGGCGGTGCTGCGGCGCACGGCGCGCGACCTCGGCCTGCCCTTCGATCCCGGCTGTCTGCCTTCCCTGCCGTCTCGCCGCGCGGCGGAGATTCTCGTCCCCGTTGCGGCGCCATAACCGTTTTCCAGGAAACCCCCGTCATGGTCAGCAACATGGTCAGCAACACCGATCCCGCGATCAATCCCGAATTCAGCGGCCTCGTCATCGAGGAGCGCTACAATCCCTTCCGCACCTGCATCCAGGGCCTGTCGAACGAGCCGATCACGGTGCGTGCCCTGCTCAAGAGCGCCGACGCGCTGCTGAAGGACGAGCCGGGCTACCTCGGCCTGGGCGATTTCTCGCTGGCGGTCATCGTCGAGCGCCTCGCCACCAACCGCCCGCGCGTGTGCATCATCCAGGGCTCGCCCGACCATCCGGCGCACATGTTCGACCACGACCACATGCTGCGGGCCGCTGCGCGCATCTGGCAGAATGGCGGCGTGCCCTTCACCTTCGGCATTCCCGTGATCTGCGACGGCACCGCGCAGAGCAACATCGGGCAGAGCTATTCGTTAGCCTCGCGCAACCAGACCGCGGCGGCGGTGAACATCAACTTCGAGGGGCATTCCTACCACGCCGCCTACGTGCTCTCGGGCTGCGACAAGTCGCCCACGGGCATCCTCTCCGGCCTGGCTGCCGCAGACCGCGCCCGCCGCGAGCCCGAGCGCGGCACCGCGCCGGCCTGGGCGGTGTTCGTGCCGGCCCACGTGCTGCCCGGCGGCGTGATCCCCCGCGAGACCCGTGCCAAATTGCAGGCCATCCAGGATGGCGCCCGCGCCATCGGCGACGCCCAGCTGGCCGACGACATCGAGGAAAATTGCCGCTATATCCTGCAATGTTCCTCCGACGAGGCGTTCCTCGGGCACCTCAACCGGGCGGTGGAGCACGCCCTCGTCACGCGCGCCGAGGCGGATGCGATCCTCAACGAGCTGGCCGCCGCGACCTGCGGCGAGAAGGGCGGCATCTGCGCCTTCAACGGCACCGGAAACTCCTCGCGCACGCTGGTCTCCGCGCTCGGCTTCGTGCCCCAGGGCGACGAACTGCTCACCGACGAGCCCGAGACCGTGCAGGTGTTCAAGGGGGTGGATGCACTGTTCCGTCTTCTCAACAAGCCGGAATACGCCGTGTGCAGCATCCTGCAACGCAACTATGCCAACGCCATCCGCGTGCACAACGCCACCGGCAGCTCCTCGAACCTGATGCTGCACATGCCGGCGGTGATGCGCCATGCCGGCTTCGACGTCACGGTGTTCGACTACGAGCGGGTGCGCAATTCCCATCCCGTGCCCGACATCTTTGCCCACAGCCTCACCGAGGGACGCGACACCTTCGTGCTCGCCCAGCAGTGCAAGGAGGGGCTGAACGCGGGCATGGAGAGCATCTACAAGGTGCTTTCCGACCTCGGTGTGCCGATGGATCTCGATGCGCCGACGGTGGCGTCGAAAACCTGGGGGGAGCGCATCGCCGGCCTGAAGTACGCAGTCTCGCCCAGGCTCGCGCAGGAGCGCTCAGTGATCCGCACCAGCCCGATCCGTGCCATCTCCGGCACCGACATCATGCGCGGCAATTTCTTCTCCTCCTGCGAGCTGAAGGTCGCAGGCATGGAGACGGCGCTCTACGAGCATTTCCGCAACCGCGTCTTCCTGGTTCGTTATTACGAGAACGAATACGTCTGCAATCACGAGCTGCAATCGACGACTCTGGTCAAGACGCTGTGCGAGACGATGGAGCTGCCGCCCGATCTGCTGGCCCGCCTGCGCGAGGTCAACGGCGGCGACGCCTCCGACACGATGGAGCAGATGGTGGTGAAGGGCACCATCGGGTTCGCCTTCGTCATCGCGGGGCAGGGGCCGAAGGCGTTCGGCATGCCCGAGATGTTCGCGCCCTCCGCCTATCTGCGCCATCAGGGTGTGCTGGAGCGCACCTCGTTCCTGATGACGGACGGCCGCTACTCGGGCGTGACCAAGGGCGCCTGCGTCGGCCATGTGGTGCCCGAGGCGTTCGAGGGCGGCGGCATCGGCACGCTGGAGACCGGCGATCTGCTGTGGCTGCGCCTGAAGGAGAAGCGCATCGACCTGCTCGACCGCGCGGCCTTCCTTGCCGGCGAGATGACGGTCGCGAAGGGCGGGTTCGCAGAGGAGCGGGCCGAACTGGTGGCGGAGCGGCACGCGCGCATGCTGAAGCGGCGTCACCAGATCGCCGCCTGCAACTGGCTGGACCACGTCACCACTGCCGAGAAGGGCGTGGTTCCCGAATCCGTCGATCAGCGGGCGGTCCTGGCCTGGCGTTGAGGGGCGCGCCCCAAACAGCGCGATCCGACTGAACGATGCACTTCTCAGGAGTTCCTGATGTCCACGAAAATGTTTGATCTCACGGGCCGGCGGGCCCTGGTCACCGGTTCGAGCCAGGGGATCGGCCTGTCGCTGGCCGAGGGGCTGGGCAAGGCCGGAGCCTCCCTCGTTCTCAACGCGCGCAGCGCCGCGCGCCTGGAGGAGGCGGCCGCCGCCCTGCGGGCCAAGGGAATCGAGGTGACGACAGCGACCTTCGACGTGACGGACCAGTCCGCGGTCGTCGCGGCGATCGGGGCCATCGAGAAGAACGAAGGCCCCATCGACATCCTCGTCAACAACGCGGGCATCCAGCGCCGGGCGCCGCTCGAGGAGTTTTCCGCGGAGAACTGGCACGAGATTGTCCGCACCAATCTCGACAGCATCTTCTTCGTCAGCCAGGCCGTGGCGAGATTCATGATCCCCCGCAAGCGGGGCAAGATCATCAATGTCGGTTCGCTGATGAGCGAGCAGGCGCGCTATTCCATCGCGCCCTACACGGCGACCAAGGGGGCGGTGAAGAATTTCACCAAGGGCATGTGCACCGACTGGGCGCGCTACAACATCCAGATCAATGCCATCGGCCCGGGCTATTTCGCGACCCCGCTGAACAAGGCGCTGGTCGAGAATCCGCAGTTCGACGCCTGGCTCAAGGCCCGCACGCCGGCCGGCCGCTGGGGGAACGTCGAGGAACTCCAGGGAGCCGCCATCTTCCTGGCATCGTCCGCTGCCGATTTCATCAACGGACAGATCATCTACGTGGACGGCGGCATCCTCGCGACGATCTGAGGGGCCGCCATCGGCGGGATCGAAGGCCGCGTGGACGATGGTGCTGTCCACGCGGGGCAGGGCGGTCGCAAGGGCGTGGCATTCGTTTCGCTTGGGGGCGGAACGGCTTCTGCCTATGATCGGGGCCTGGAGACCTGCTGTCTCCGGGGGGGATTGGCGATGCTGGCGTTCGTGACGGACAATGACACCCTGGAAGGTGGATGCACCTGCCGTCGCGTCCGCTACCGCCTGACGGGCGCCCCCCTGATCGTGCACGCCTGCCATTGCACCTGGTGCCAGCGCGAGACCGGAACCGCGTTTGCGCTGAATGCGGTGTATGAGGCCGGGCGGGTCCAGCACATCGCCGGCGAACCCGAACTGGTCGACACTCCGTCCGCCAGCGGCAAGGGCCAGCGGATCGCGCGATGTCCCCACTGCAAGGTGGCGATCTGGAGCAACTACCCGGGAACCGGCCCGGTGCTCCGGTTCGTTCGCGTCGGGACGCTGGACGAGCCCCGGCGCTGCCCGCCGGATGTCCACATCTTCACGTCCACGAAGCTGCCCTGGGTCGTTCTGCCGCCGGATGCCGTGGTCTTTCCGGAATTCTACGACCTCGAAAAAGTCTGGCCGCGCGAAAGTCTCGACCGCCTCCACCGGGCACTTGCGCGGGCCTGCCCCGGCTGACCGGCGCTCTTCCGGTTTCGATACATGCCAAAATGAATCGGACTGAGATTCAGCACGCTGTTTCGTTTCCATCTGATTCAATTTTGTAATTATTTGCCTGTCAAACAGGCTTCGGGAGCTTGCTTGCCCGGGCGCTGAGGGACGGCTTGCCATTTTAGATATTATATATTATTTATGATAGCTAAATAGCCCGGTTCGGCCCCGCCGTTCGATCCTGGCTTTCGAAAAATGCTTCGTGTGCAGGGAGAAGGCGACAGTGAAAGTCGTCGGTGTAGACGTCATGGATGCAAAAAGGCCTTACAGTCTGCGGTCGCGCAGGCGGGCCCTGTCGTCGTGCGACGCAACAGGGATGTGAAGGTGTTCCCTGCCATCGGCTCTGCCGATCCTGTTGACGGCGGAAACCTGACCGCGCGAGCCCTCGCTATTCAGGGCTCCGGTTGCGGTCGCGGGTATGGCTCGGCTTCCTTTCCCCGAACGGCACAACGGAACGCCGCTTTCATGGAATGCCTGTCGCGGCGCCGGTTTTCTCGGAAGCACGAGGCGAAATATCCAAGATGACACTACGTGGAATTGAAAGGCGGAGGGTATGGCAAAAAACGCAATGAAATTGAATGAGCGCGACAATGTCGCAATGGCCATGGAGGATCTTGCGAAGGGAACGATTGCGGAGGTGGTTTCCCACGATGGGGGCATCGCGAGAGTGGCCCTGCTGGAAGACATCCCTTTCGGCTTCAAGCTGGCAACGCGGGATATCAGGAAGGGCGCCGAAATTTTAAAGTACGGCGAAGTCATCGGTGTCGCCTCGCAGGACATCAAGTCCGGGGCTCTGGTGCACGTTCATAATGTCGACGGGGTGCGGGCGCGCGGAGATATGGCCCATGATGAGGGCACGAGATGAAGAAGATGTTTCTGGGCTATCCACGGCCAGATGGGTCGGCAGGCGCTCGCAATGTCGTGACGATCATCCCTGTCCCCCGTAATTTGGATCTGCTGGCGGCTGCCATTGCCAAGCTCGTGGCAGGGACGAAGGCCGTGATGACGCCTGCCGACGGAGGGCGCACCACGAAGGACCGCAAAACGATCGCCCGCACCCTGGTCGGGCTTGGGATCAATCCCAACGTTGGCGCCGTTCTGCTCGTCACGCTCAAGCCGAAATTCGGCTACAAGGAGATGTCGGAAGACTACTTCGTCGAGGAGCTGAAGAAGACCGGAAAGCCATTCGAGATTGTCGTCGTGTCCGAGAGCGGCGGCTATTACAAGGCTCTCGGCGAGGGCGTGCGGGTGGCGCGCGAGCTTGTGGTGAAGGCCTCGCGCGTGCACCGCGAGCCATGCCCGCTTGAGAAACTCGCGATCGGCGTGAAGTGCGGCATGTCGGATCCCACATCGGGCATTATCGGCAACCCCGTGATCGGGCGGATGTTCGATCTGTTGATCGGTGCGGGCGGCACGGGCATGTTTTCCGAGACGACTGAGGTGATCGGCGCGGAGCACTTGCTGTCCAAGCGCGCGGCGACTCCCGAAGTGGCAAAAGCCCTGCTGGATGCGGTGGCGCATACCGAGGAGGTCGCCAAATCCACCGGCGAGGATATCCGCAAGATCAACCCGATCCCCTCGAACATCGCTGCCGGGATCACGACCTTGGAGGAGAAGTCGCTCGGAGCCATTGCGAAGGCCGGATCGACTCCGCTGATGGGCGTGCTGCGCTATGGCGAGCGTCCGCCGGGGCGCGGCCTCTATTTCATTGATGCCTGGATGTCGTCGCTCTCCTTGCCGCTGTGCTTCGCTGCGGGAGGGGCGCAGATCGTGCTCTACCAGATGGGCGGGGGCGACATGCCGGATCCGTACCCGCCGATGCCGGCGGCCACCAGCGGCATTGTCAGCCCGCTGATGTACCTGACCGGCAACAAGTACACCTATGCCAAGGCCAGGGATTCCATGGACTTCGATTCGTCCCGGGGTTTTGGCGGCGGCATGACGGTCAATGAACTCGGCGAGGAGCTCCTGGACCACATCGTCGATGTTGCCTCGGGAACCTTTACCAAGATGGAAACGCTGCTGCACGAGGATCCCATCGAGATGTATCTCGATGGGCCCGTTCTGTAGGCCTCTGTTGGGAAACTGACTTGTCCGGGGAGCGCTGGGGGCCAGAGACAGGCCTGGCGCTCCCCTCCGACGCGGATCAGTCCTTCTTGCCTGGCCCGGCGTAGCCGCCCTCGCCGAAGCCGGCGCGGATTCCCGCCGCGGTGGTGGCGGTGCGCAGGATTTCCAGCTTCTGGGCCTCCTCGGCGAGCTTGGCGCGGGCATTGGTGAGCACCTGCTCGGCCCTGTCGGCGGGGAACTTCACCGCGCCGTTCTCGTCCATGTGGATCAGCTCGCCGGGGGCCACGTCCATCCCGCCGACGCGCACCGGCACGTTGACGGCGTTGACCGCCATCTCCCCGTGTCCCGCGGTGACCCCGCCGAGCAGCATCTGGAAGCCGAGGCGGCGCACCGCGTCCACGTCGCGCGAGGGGCCGTTGGAGAGCAGGCCGACGCAGCCCATCGAGCGCATCGAGGTCACCATCATCTCGCCTGCGAGGCCCACCTTGCCGGCGATCTCGGGGGGGAATTTCTGCTCGATCAGCAGGATGGTGGGCTTGGGCGCGGCCTCGAGGGCGTCGATCACGTCCATGAAGCTCAGCCGGTTCGGGAAGTTGGGGTCGGGCAGGCCGTAGACGCAGGTGACGGCATGGCCCACCACCGGCCCCATCTCGGGATAGACGCAGCGGATGGAGGTATCGGTGTACCAGTTCTCCGTCCACGGGTTGTAGAGCCCGAGACAGAGCGGATCGCGCGGATAGGTGGCGACCACGTTGGTGATGGTGGGGGTGTCGATCTTGCGCAGCTCCGCGAGGATCGCGGCATCGACGGCAAGCCAGGCCATGTTGCGTCTCCCTGACGTTGCGCCCGCTTCAGCTTCGGGGCGGGGGATGCTGGGAGCCCGGGGCGGGGCGGTCAAGCCTCGCGCGCGTCTTTCTGTCCGTGCTGGCTGTCCACGCTGGCCATCCGCGCCCGAATCGCGTAGCGCAGGCGCATGAGCTTTCTCGCGGACCTGCACGTCCATTCGCATTTCTCGCGTGCCACCAGCCCCGATCTCGATCTCGAGCATCTCGCCCGCTGGGCGGCGCTGAAGGGCCTCGGCGTGGTGGCCACCGGCGACTGCGTCCATCCCGCCTGGCGCGGCGAGATCCGCGACAAGCTGGTGGCGGACGGCACCGGCCTGTTCCGCCTGCGTCCCGATCTCGCGGCCGCTGTGGCCGAGACCCTGCCGCCCGCCTGCCGGCATCAGGCGGAGGGCGGCGTGCGCTTCGTGCTGAACACCGAGATCTCGACCATCTACAAGAAGGACGGCCGCACCCGGAAGGTCCACCACCTGATCTTCGTCCCCGACTTCGCCACGATGGACCGCCTGGCCGGCCGGCTTGGCGCGGTGGGCAACATCGCCTCCGACGGCCGCCCCATTCTCGGCCTCGATTCGCGCGACCTGCTGGAGATCGCCCTGGAGTCCGGCCCCGAGGCGTTCCTGATCCCGGCCCACATCTGGACCCCGTGGTTCTCCGCGCTGGGGGCGCAGTCGGGCTTCGATTCCATCGCGGCCTGCTACGGCGACCTCGCCGGCCACATCTTCGCGGTGGAGACCGGGCTTTCCTCCGACCCGGAAATGAACTGGCGCGTCTCCTCGCTCGACCGCTACCGCCTGACCTCCTCGTCCGACGCCCATTCGCCGGCCAAGCTGGGCCGCGAGGCCACGTGCTTCCTCGGCGCGCCCTCCTGGCAGGGCCTGCGTGCCGCGCTGGAGCACGGCGAGGGCTACGGCGGCACGGTCGAGTTCTTCCCCGAGGAGGGCAAGTACCACCTCGACGGCCACCGCGCCTGCCACGTCTGTCTCGACCCGAAGGAAACCCTGGCGCTGGACGGGCGCTGCCCGGTGTGCGGCAAGCCGCTGACCATCGGGGTTGCCCATCGCGTCGAGCTGCTGGCCGACCGCGCCGCCCCGGCCCCGCCGCCGACGGCCGGGGCGGTGACCTCGCTGGTGCCGCTGCCCGAGATCCTGGGCGAACTGCACGCCTGCGGCCCGGCCTCGCAGCGGGTGGGGCGCAGCTACGACCGGCTGCTCGCCGCCCTCGGCCCGGAGCTGGAGGTGCTCACCGAAACGCCGCTGGAGGACATCGCCGCCCTCCATCCCCTGCTCGGCGAGGCCGTCGGCCGGTTGCGCGCGGGGCAGGTGCACCGCGCGGCCGGCTACGACGGCGAATACGGCACCATCCACCTCTTCGCGGCCGACGAGCTGGCCACCCGCACCGAGGGGGCCTTGCTGTTCGACGCCCCGGTGCGCCGCCATCGCCGCGCCGTCGCGGCCAAGCCGCCGGCTCCCCCGGCCCCGGAGGAGGCGCCGGCGGCGTCCGGTCCGGCCGGGCTCGACCCCGACCAGGCGGCGGCCGTCGCCGTCGTGGAAGGCCCCCTGGTGGTGCTGGCCGGCCCCGGCGCCGGCAAGACGCGCCTGCTCACCCACCGCATCGCCCATCTGGTGCGCGACTGCGGGGTGCCGGCGGCGGCGTGCCTGGCCGTCACCTTCACCCGCCGCGCCACCGAGGAGCTGCGGGCCCGCCTCGCCGCGCTGCTGCCCGGCGAACCCTGCGCGGTGGAGAGCTACCATTCCCTCGGCCTGGCGCTGCTGCGTGCGCACGGCGCGCTGCTGGGGCTGCCGGCCGGGCTGCGGGTGGCGGAGGAGGGAGAACGGCGCGACGCCCTGGCCGCCGCGCTGGGCATCTCGTCGCGCCAGGCCGGACGCCTGCTGCGGGCCGTCTCGGCGGCCAAGCGGGGCGGTCCGGCGCCGGCCGGCGAGGAGGTCGCCGCCGCGGCGGCGCTGGAGCGGCTGGGCCGCGCCAACGGCTGGGTGGATTTCGACGACCTGATCCTGCGCGCCGTGGACCTGCTGGAGCGCCACCCCGAGATCGCGGCAAAGTGGCGGGAGCGTTTCCGCCATATCAGCGCCGACGAGTTCCAGGATATCGACCCCGCCCAGTACCGCCTGCTGACCCTGCTCGCCGGCCCGGCGGGCAATCTTTGCGTGATCGGCGACCCCGACCAGGCGATCTACGGCTTCCGTGGCGCCGACGCGGCCTGCTTCGCGCGCTTCGCCGCCGACTACCCGGCCGCGCGCACGCTCCGTCTGGGGCGCAACTACCGCTCCGGCGGCCTGATCGTCGAAGCCTCGGCGGCGCTGGTCGGGCGCGCGCTGGGAGAGGGCGCGCTGGTCGGGCGCGCGCTGGGAGAGGGCGTGGTGGGAGAGGGCGTGGTGGCGATGCGGGCGCCGGGGGAGCCGGTGGTGCTGCACGCGGCGGCCTCCGAGGCGGCGGAGGCGGGCTACGTGGCCGCCACCATCGCCGCGCTGATGGGCGGGCACGACATGCTGGCCGCCAGCCACGCCGGCGCGCGGCTCGGATTTGCCGATTTCGCCGTGCTCTACCGCACCGACGCCCAGGCCGCACCGCTGCGCGAGGCGCTCGACGCGGCCGGCATTCCCTTCAAGAAGAGCAGCCCGGCGGCGCTGGCCACCCATCCCGGCGTGGCCGCCCTGCTCGCGGCCCTGGCGGCGCAGCCCGCCGGCGCGCTGGCGGCCCGTCTGGCCGCGGCGCACGAGGCGGCGCGCGGGCAGGAGGGAACCGACCCTGCCGCCCTCGCCGAGGCCCGGGCCTGGCTCGACGCGCTGGTGGACCATCTGGGGGAGGCGGAGGACGAGGCCGCCCTGCGCGAGCAGGTGGCGCTGGCCACCGAGGCCGATTTCCGCGACGCCCGTGCCGACCGCGTCTCGCTGCTGACGATGCATGCCGCCAAGGGGCTGGAGTTTCCGGTGGTGTTCGTGCTCGGGCTGGAGGAGGGGCTGATGCCCTTCGCCTTTCCCGGCACGCCTCCCGACGAGGCGGGGCGCGCCGAGGAGCGCCGCCTGCTCTATGTGGCGATGACGCGCGCCGAGGACCGGCTCTATCTCCTGCGCGCCCGCGAACGCTTCTGGCACGGCGAGCGGCACCGGCTCGCGCCCTCCTCCTTCCTGGCCGACCTGCCGGCGCGGCTGACCCGCACCGAGGTCGCGCCCGCTCGCCCGCGACGTCCCCAGCAATACAGCCTATTCTGAGCTATACCCGCCTCCGGGCCGCGCCCGTGCGCGGCGACGACGGAAAGGCAAGAGCCATGGTACTGCTGGAATTCGCGATGTATCCCGTGAACAAGGGCGAAAGCCTGAGCGCCTACGTGGCGCGCTCGCTGGATATCATCGACAAGAGCGGCCTGACCTACCAGCTCACCCCCATGGGCACCATTCTCGAGGGGGAATGGGAGGAGGTCATGGGGGTCGTCACGAAATGCTTCGAGGCGATGCGGGCCGACTGCCCCCGTGTCGAGGTGGCGCTGAAGGTGGACTACCGCGCCACCCCGGGCTCGCGCCTCAAGGCGAAGATCGCCTCGGTGGAGGGCAAGCTCGGGCGCAAGCTCAAGACCGAGTGATAAACCCGGGATCCAAAGGAATCCGGGTTTATCGCGCGCCGGGTTGGCCGGCGGCGGCGCGCCCGGCAAAGCGGGGGCTTGCCTTTCAAAACACATAACGACATATTTATGTGTCGTCGGTCCCGCGCGAGCGGGTGAAAAGGGAACGCCGTGCGCTCCGGCCGGGCCTTGGGTCCGGGAGCAAGTCGGTGGCTGCCCCCGCAACTGTCAGCGGCGAGACGCTAGCTTCCTGCGCCCGTAGGGTGGGCCACTGGGCCGGAAGGTCCGGGAAGGCCGGGGGAGGGGCGTCGCTGAGCCGTGAGCCAGGAGACCTGCCGGCGTCGCACATCCACCAGCCTTCCGGCGGGGCGCCGGCGGGCGGGAGACGACCATGAGCATTCCCTCCTCCTCGCGGAGGCCGGCATGACGATCGCGGCCAACCTCGGATTCCCCCGCATCGGCCGCCGTCGCGCGTTGAAGACGGCGCTGGAACGCCACTGGGCCGGCACGCTCGACGCCGCCGGCCTGCAGGCCGAGGCCGCCCGGCTGCGTGCCACCCACTGGCGGCTGCAGCAGGGGCTCGGCATCGGCCATGTGCCCTCCGGCGATTTCTCCCTCTACGACCACGTGCTGGACACCGCCTGCCTGCTGGGGGCGATTCCCGAGGGGTACGGCTGGGAGGGCGGGCCCGTGGCGCCGGCGACCTATTTCGCCCTGGCCCGGGGCGCGCGGGGCGTCCCGGCGCTGGAGATGACCAAGTGGTTCGACACCAACTACCATTATCTGGTGCCGCGCCTGGCGGCGGATCAGCGCTTCGAGCTGACCCATAACCGTCCGCTCCTGCACTACCGCGAGGCGCAGGCGCTCTCCGTGCGCACCCGCCCGGTGCTGCTCGGGCCGGTGAGCTTCCTGAAGCTCTCCAAGACCACCGACGGGTCCGATCCGCTGGCCCTGCTCGACCGCCTGCTGCCGCTCTACGCGCGCATCCTCGGCGAACTGGCCGAGGCCGGCTGCATCTGGACGCAGATCGACGAGCCGGTGCTGGCGCTCGACCTGTCCGGGGAGGCTCGGGAGGCCTTCCGCCGGGCCTATGCCGCCCTGGCCGGGGTCCGCACGCCGGAGCTGATGCTGACCAGCTACTTCGGCCCGCTCGGCGCCAACCTGGCCACCGCGGCCGCGCTGCCGGTGGCGGGGCTGCACCTCGACCTGGCGCGCGGGGCCGCCGATCTCGAACCCGCGCTGGCCGCCCTGCCCGAGGAGCGCTGGCTGAGCCTGGGGGTGGTGGACGGGCGCAATGTCTGGCGCACCGACCTGCGCGCCGCGCTCGGCCTGCTGCGTCGGGTTGCCGACGCTCGGGGGGGCCGCCGCCTGATGGTCGCCCCTTCGTGCAGCCTGCTGCATGTGCCGGTGGAGCTGGCCCAGGAGGAGCGGCTCGACTCCGAGCTGAAGGGCTGGCTCGCCTTCGCCACCGAGAAGCTGGCCGAGGTCGCCGCCCTGGCGCGCGGCCTCGACGAGGGCGAGGACGCGGTGGCCGAGGCGCTGGCCGCCAGCGACCGCGCGAAGGCCTCGCGGGCCGCCAGCACGCGGGTGCATCGCCCCGAGGTGGCGGCGCGTCTGGCCGCGGTCACGCCGGAGATGGCCCGTCGCGCCAGTCCCTATCCGGTCCGCCGGGCCGCCCAGCGGACGCGGCTGAACCTGCCGCTGTTCCCCACCACCACCATCGGCTCCTTCCCCCAGACCACCGAGGTGCGGCGCCTGCGTGCCTCCCGCGCCCGCGGCGAGACCGATGCCGCCACCGCCGAGAGCACGCTCGCGGGCTGGATCGCCGCGGCCGTCCGCTGGCAGGAGGAGGTCGGGCTGGACGTGCTGGTGCACGGCGAGTTCGAGCGCAACGACATGGTGAAGTATTTCGGCGAGCAGCTTGCCGGCTATGCCTTCACCGACCACGGCTGGGTGCAGTCCTACGGCAGCCGCTGCGTGGCCCCGCCCATCCTCTGGGGGGACGTCAGCCGCCCCGCGCCGATGACGGTGCGCTGGGCCCGCTATGCCCAGTCGCTGACGGCGCGGCCGGTGAAGGGCATGCTCACCGGCCCGGTGACCATGATGCAGTGGTCGTTCGTGCGCGACGACCTGCCGCGCGCCGAGGTGTGCCGCCAGGTCGCGCTCGCTCTGCGCGACGAGGTGGACGACCTGGCGGCGGCCGGCATCGCGGTGATCCAGGTGGACGAGCCCGCCTTCCGCGAGGGCCTGCCGCTGCGCCGGGCGGAGCGGGAGGCCTACCTCGCCTGGGCGGTGGAGGGCTTCCGGCTGGCCACCTCGGGGGTGGGGGATGCGACCCAGATCCATACCCACATGTGCTACTCGGAGTTCAATGACATCCTGCCGGCGATCGTCGCGCTGGATGCCGACGTGATCTCCATCGAGGCGACGCGCTCGCGCATGGAGCTGCTCGACGCTTTTCGCGCCGGGGGGGCAACCTACCCGGCCGGCATCGGCCCGGGCATCTGGGACATCCACTCCCCCCGCGTGCCTTCCGAGTCGGAGATGACGGGGCTGCTCGCCCTGGCGCGCGAGCGGCTGGCGGACGGGCAGATCTGGGTCAATCCCGACTGCGGGTTGAAGACCCGGGGCTGGGCCGAGGTGCGGGCCGCGATGTCCCACCTGGTGGCCGCCGCCCATCACATGCGCGCGACCGCCAGGGAGGCAAAAGCGGAATAATCCGCCATCCGTCGGGGCGCCCCCGCCGTGCGGGCGGCGTCCCGGCGTGACGGATGCTTGACGCTCTCTCCCGCGCCAAACAAGATGTAGCGGTCACGGTTCCCCAGGGTGTCTATATCTAGTTGGCCATATCTGGGGCCAAGAGGGAATCCGGTGCGTCGTCGCCTCCACCCGGGCGCGACAAGGCCGGAGCTGCCCCCGCAACTGTCGGCGGGTCGGGTCGTCGCGTATGCCACTGGTGCCCTGCTCTGAGAAGGCTGGGCACTGGGAAGGCTGGCGGCCTGCCGTTGCCCGCGAGCCAGGAGACCTGCCGTGACGGATGCAACGCGCCAGGCGGGGAGCCTCGGTGGCGGCGATTCCCGGGCAGTGCCCGCGATCTCGTGCGCCCGTGCCTCTCCTCTCCCGGCGGCTCGCGACGGTTGATGAGGTGGCGCATGCCCGAGGCTCCCGATACCCTGTCTTTCCCTGCTCCGGTACTGGAGGCTGGCATGTCCGCCCCCCCACACGTCCAGGCGCCGCTGCCCGCGCCGCTGGCGCCCCCGCCGCGCCCCGCCGACCTCGTGCTCGACCGTGCGCGCGACGCGCTGCTCACCGATTTCGGCAAGGCCACGCTCTCCGACCGCTACCTGATGCCGGGCGAGAGCTTCCAGGATCTTTTCGCCCGCGTCGCCTGCGCCTATGCCGATGATGTCGCGCATGCCCAGCGGCTTTACGATGCGATGTCGCAACTGTGGTTCCTGCCCGCCACCCCGATCCTCTCCAACGGCGGCACCACGCGGGGCCTGCCCATCTCGTGCTTCCTCAACACGGTGCCGGATTCGCTGGAGGGCATCGTTACCACCTGGACGGAGAACGTCTGGCTCGCCTCCAACGGCGGCGGCATCGGCACCTGCTGGAGCGGCGTGCGCTCGATCGGCGAGGCGGTGAAGGGCTGCGGCGAGACCTCCGGGGTGATCCCCTTCATCCATGTCATGGACGGGCTGACGCTGGCCATCAGCCAGGGCTCGCTGCGGCGCGGCTCGGCGGCGGTCTATCTCGACATCTCGCATCCCGAGATCGAGGAATTCCTGGAGATCCGCAAGCCCTCGGGGGATTTCAACCGCAAGGGGCTCAACCTCCACCACGGCATCGCCGTCCCCGACGCCTTCATGGAGGCGGTGCGTGCCGGCACGAGCTTTGCCCTGCGCAGCCCCAGGACGGGAGAGGCGATCCGAGAGGTCGATGCGCGCTCCCTGTGGCAGCGCATTCTCGATACGCGCATGCAGACCGGCGAGCCCTACCTGCTGTTCATCGACCGTGCCAACGCGGCGCTCGCGCCCCACCAGCGGGCGCTGGGGCTCAAGGTGCGTTCCTCGAATCTGTGCTGCGAGATCATGCTCCCCACCGGCACCGATCATCGCGGCGAGGAGCGCACCGCGGTCTGCTGCCTGGCCTCGCTCAACATCGAGACCTGGGAGAAGTGGAACGCGGTGCCCGGTTTCGTCGAGGACGTGCTGCGCATGCTCGACAACGTGCTGTCGCGCTTCATCGAGCAGGCGCCGGATTCCATGGCCAAGGCGCGCTACTCGGCGATGCGCGAGCGTTCGGTGGGGCTGGGCGTGATGGGCTGGCACGCTTTTCTGCAGGCCCAGTCTATTCCCTTCGAGAGCGCGCTCGCCAAGGCGTGGAATCTGCGCATCTTCCGCTGGCTGCGCAAAGAGGCCGATGCCGCCTCCCAGCGCCTCGCCGACGAGCGCGGCGCCTGCCCCGATGCGGCCGAGCGCGGCGTGCGCGAGCGCTTCTCCCACAAGCTCGCCCTGGCGCCGACGGCTTCCATCAGCATCATCTGCGGCGGTACCTCGGCCTGCATCGAGCCGATCCCGGCCAACGTCTATACGCACAAGACGCTGTCCGGCTCCTTCGCAGTGCGCAACCCCCATCTTGCCCGCCTGCTTGCCGCGCGCGGCCAGGACACCCCGGCGGTGTGGCAGTCCATCGTCGAGCACGAGGGCTCGGTCGCGCATCTCGATGTCCTGAGCGATGACGAGAAGGCGGTGTTCCGCACGGCCTTCGAGATCGACCAGCGCTGGATCATCGAGCTGGCCGCCGACCGTGCGCCCTACATCTGCCAGGGCCAGTCGCTGAACCTCTTCCTGCCGGCCGACGTCGACAAGTGGGACCTGCACATGCTGCACTGGACCGCCTGGGAGCGCGGCATCAAGAGCCTCTACTACTGCCGCTCCAAGGCGCTGAGCCGGGCCGCCTTCGCCGGACTGGGAACGGAAAAAGCAGAGATCACGACACCGCAAAAGCCGACGGACTACGAGGAGTGCCTGGCATGTCAATGAGCCTCGGCGACATCGATCCGCGCACGCTGGTGGGCACCGGCCGCGTCGGGCTGCTCACCGCGACCGGCACCTACGACGTCGAGCGCTATCCCTGGGCCTACGAGTTCTGGAAGCGCCAGCAGCAGACCCACTGGCTCGGCGAGGAGGTGCCGCTCGGCAACGACGTCAAGGACTGGACCTCCGATCGCGTCAGCGATGCCGAGCGGGCGCTGCTCACGCAGATCTTCCGCTTCTTCACCCAGAGCGACGTCGAGGTCGGCGACAACTACCTCAAGCGCTACATTCCGCTGTTCCAGCCTCTGGAATTGCAGATGATGATGGCCGCCTTCTCCAACATGGAGACGGTCCACATCGACGCCTACGCGCTGCTGCTGACCACCATCGGCATGCCCCAGACGGAGTTCGCCGCCTTCCGCGACTACGCCGAGATGCGCGCCAAGGCCGACTACATGCACACCTTCGGCACCGCGACATGCTCGGACGTCTCGCGCACGCTGGCGATGTTCGGGGCCTTCACCGAGGGCATGGCGCTGTTCGCCTCCTTCGCGATGCTGCTGAACTTTCCGCGCCACAACAAGATGACCGGCATGGGGCAGGTCGTCACCTGGTCGGTGCGCGACGAGAGCCTGCACTGCGAGGGCATCATCAGACTGTTCCATGAGTGGAACAGGGAGACCGGCGCGCTGACGCCTGCGGTGCACAACGATATTCTCGAGGTGGCCAGCACCATGGTGGGGCTGGAGGAGGCGTTCGTCGATCTCGCCTTCGGGCTCGGCGACATCGAGGGCATGACGGCGAAGGACATCAAGTCCTACGTCCGCTACATCGCTGACTGGCGCCTCACCCAGCTCGGCCTGCGTCCGATCTTCGGCTGGTTCGAGCAGCTGGAGAGCGGCAGCGGCTACCGCCAGCTCGCCGAGCACCCGCTGCCCTGGCTGGTGGAGATCCTCAACGGCGTCGAACACGCCAACTTCTTCGAGCAGCGGGCCACGGAATATTCCAAGGGCGCGACGAAGGGGAGCTGGGAAGGCGCCGAGGGCGTGTGGGCGCGTTTCGACGCGCGTGGCGCCGGGTAGCAAGGGAAGGAAGGTGTTCTCCTTTCGGGAAAGGAGAACCAGGAAAGCTTTATTCGTTAAGAGGTTGTCCCTGAATGATTCTGGAGTGACTGTTTTACCCCAGGTTTGCCATGGAGCGGCCTGAAAGATGAGCCGCAACGCTAGGCAATTTTGAGAAAATCCTGAAGTACTGGGTGCCAAACACGGCCGTTGAAGCCACTTTGTGGATGCCGGATACACATGGCAAGAGGGGCTGCACTCGCCGTTCTATACTTGCATAGATAGAAGTCTTTGCCTCCGAGTATGGCATGAAACCCATCACGGTCCGGTGGATCGGGCTGAGGCATCGCGTCCCAGAGTCGCTTGCCACAGACAACAATGTGGGTCGGGCGAAGCCTTTCGACAACTTCTCGGAAGGCGGCTTCCGACTGCATGAAGTCGTCTCGTTGGGGGGCGACTCTTGCGCAGGGCATTACCTTCTTGACGTAATTATAAAATGCAATGTGTTGGAATACCGCTCTGCGGTCTATCTGCCACGGCTCTTTGCCAGACAGGGTGACAGCTAGATGAGTGAAAAAGCGATATGCTGGATTGGAGACTCCTGACAACCATTCCTCAACCACCGGAATGGTCATGTCGGTCTCATCCGGATCCTTCCCGTGGTGGCTTTCCCCGAGCACCAGGAGCCGCTTCGAACTTTCCGGGAAGAGGCTGCCGACCCATGGTTGGTGTTGAATTTTATTTATCATTAATTTTGCACCATTTCATTATGGTGTCGTATATATATCATATGCATGTCCTTGTAGTCAAGGGCATATCAAGTCGGAGGTCCGCTCCAGCTTAGCTGCACCCGAAGGCCGATGATATTTTTCCCATCCATCGCGGCCATTTCGGCATCTTGTCAGAGACAACCTCTAAGCTCCGCGCCTGTGTCAGCCGCGGAGCCAAAATGGACAAAGTCCTTTTTGCTTCTTTTTCCTTCAGGAAAAAGAAGCCTTCCCTTCCTTC
>CALNAL010000153.1 GCA_937874445.1 uncultured Acetobacteraceae bacterium
GCGGCGCAGCAGGGGGCGGGCGAGGTTGGCGTCGAGGCGCGGCAGGCTGCCCTCGTCCTCGCGCACGGCGGCCTCGGAGAGCGCGCCGGAATAGATGCGCGCCTGTTCGCGCAGTGCGCTGACCTCGGCGAGCAGCAGGCCGTTCTGGTACTGGTCGAGATAGAGCAGCACGGCCACCAGCAGCACCAGCGGCAGGGCGTTGACCATCAGCACGCGGCGCATCAGCGGCGGCAGGAAGGGGGCCAGCCGCCGGCGCGGCCGCTCGCGGACGCAGGCCGCCGGGGCGGCGGATGCGGCGGGGGGACGGGCCGAGGGCGAAGATGCTGCCGAACTCATGGGAAAAGCCTCAGGAATCCTTGTAGCGGTAGCCGATGCCGTAGAGGGTCTCGATGTGGTTGAAGTCGTCATCGGCGGTGCGGAACTTCTTGCGCACCCGCTTGATGTGGCTGTCGATGGTGCGGTCGTCGACGTAGATGTTTTCGCCGTAGGCGGCATCGATGAGCTGGTCGCGCGACTTGACCATGCCGGGGCGGGTGGCGAGCGCCTTGACCAGCAGGAACTCGGTGACGGTGAGCTGGATGTCGCGGCCCTTCCAGAGGCACTGATGCTTGGTCTCGTCGAGCACGAGGTCGCCGCGCACCATCACCCCCGCGGGGGTGGCGCCGGAGCCCTCGGCGCGGGAGGCCTCGTTGCGGCGCAGCAGGGCGCGGATGCGCTCCAGCAGCAGGCGCTGGGAGAAGGGCTTGGTGATGTAGTCGTCGGCGCCGAGGCGCAGGCCCATCACCTCGTCCACCTCCTCGTCCTTGGAGGTGAGGAAGATCACGGGCAGCTGGGAGCGGACGCGCAGCTTCTGCAGCAGCTCCATGCCGTCCATGCGGGGCATCTTGATATCGAGCACGGCGAGATCGACGGGACGGGCGATGATGCCCTGCAGCGCGGTTTCGCCATCAGTATAGGTGCGTACCTGGAAGCCTTCCTGCTCGAGGGTCATGGCGACGCTGGTGAGGATGTTCCGGTCGTCGTCCACCAGGGCGATGGTCTGCTTCATGGGGGGTCTCCGTCGGAGGGGGAATATGGCGCGCGATTGTGGCGCAATGAGGAAGAAGGGTGAACGGAATATGGCGCGTTGTCCCCCTCCCTGCCAATGGGGCCTGTCGGGGCGCGGCGCGGGACGGGGAAGAGTGACCCATGCGCCAATTGCGTGGCTTGTAAAAAGCCAACACCTTTGCGCAAGGGTTGCAGTCAACGCGGGGAATAGCCGTGGAAGCCGCGTCCTGCTTGGTCATGGTGCCATCGAAACAGGCAGAATCTGTGGAAATTCCGAGAGTTGGGATTCATCTCTTGTTCTGCAATGCGCTCAACACTCTGCCGCTGCGATGCAGGCGAGTGCTTGGGAGGCGGAAACCGATGGCTCATAAATGAGGAGGATGGTATCGATTGATACCGACGGGTGCGACCTTGGAGCCGGGGAGGAAACGGCCAGCCGGGGCCGCGCCGGTTACCACTCCCGGCGACGGGGGGCGGCGCTGTCGCGCAAGCGGCGGGCGGCTGTATCCTGCCATGCCGGGGCTGAAATGCCTGGAGCCGGGGGGCAACCTCGGCCAGAGGCACCCACTGATTTGAGGAACGACGAGGACAACAATGAGCCAAGATGCTCAGACTCTCCGCGCCACCTATGCCGCCGCCCTTGAGGGCTCCGGTGTCCGGGCCGGCAACAACAAGACCGTTTTCATCAATCTTCCCCGCACGGCGCTGGTGGAACACACGCTGCGTAATGGTCTCGGGACCTTGTCCATCGACGGAGCGCTGATCGTCCAGACGGGCACCCACACCGGGCGCGCCGCGGGCGACAAATACGTCGTCGACGAGCCCGCCGTCACCGACGATATCTGGTGGGGCAAGGTCAACCAGAAGCTCTCCCCGGAGAAGTTCACCGTCTTCAAGGGCCGCGTGCAGGCCTACCTGCAGGGCCAGAACCTCTACACCGAGGACCTCTACGCCGGCGCCGATCCGGCCCACCGCATCAAGCTGCGCCTGATTACCGACAGCCCCTGGCATGCCGCCTTCGCGCGCAACATCTTCATCCGCCCGCCGCGCGAGGAACTGGCCAGCTTCAAGCCCGACTTCGTGGTGCTGCACGCGCCGTATTTCCACGCCCAGCCGGCCATCGACGGGGTCCAGCACTACACCACCATCGCCCTGTCCTTCTCCGAGAAGACCATCGTCATCACCGGCACCCGCTACGGCGGCGAGATCAAGAAGTCGATCTTCACCGTGATGAACTGGCTGCTCCCCGCGAAGGGCATCCTGCCGATGCACTGCTCGGCCAATGTCGGCAAGGACGGTGATACCGCGATCTTCTTCGGCCTGTCCGGCACCGGCAAGACCACGCTGTCTTCCGATCCCGAGCGCATGCTGATCGGCGACGACGAGCACGGCTGGGCCGACAACGGCGTGTTCAACTTCGAGGGCGGCTGCTACGCCAAGGTGATCCGCCTGAGCCAGGAGGCCGAGCCCCAGATCTGGGGGGCGGTGCACCGCTTCGGCACCGTGCTGGAGAACGTGGTGGCCGACGATATCGGCCGTCTCGACCTCGATGACGCCCGCTACACCGAGAACACCCGCGCCGTCTATCCGGTGGACTTCATCCCCAACGCGGTTCCCGCGGGCAAGGGCGGGGTGCCCAAGAACGTGGTGATGCTGACGGCTGACGCCTTCGGCGTGCTGCCGCCGATCGCCAAGCTCTCCCCGGCCCAGGCGATGTACCACTTCCTCTCGGGCTACACCGCGCGCGTGGCCGGCACCGAGGCGGGCGTGGGCAGCGAGCCGCAGGCCACCTTCTCCTCCTGCTTCGGCGCGCCCTTCCTGCCGCGTCGCCCGGAGGTCTACGGCCGCATGCTCGCCGACAAGATCGCCAAGCACGGCGCCGACTGCTGGCTGGTCAACACCGGCTGGTCGGGCGGAGCCTATGGCGTCGGCCAGCGCATGCCCATCCGCTACACCCGGGCCCTGCTCAAGGCGGCGCTGGATGGTACGCTGGCCAAAGGCAAGTTCCGCGCCGACCCGATCTTCGGGCTGATGATCCCCGAGGCGGTGCCCGGCATTCCTCCCGAGGTGCTCGATCCGCGCCAGTCGTGGAAGGACAAGGCCGCCTACGACAAGACCGCGAAGGGCCTGGTCAAGCGCTTCGAGGAGAACTTCGCCGCCTTCACCGATCGTGTGGGTGACGACGTCAAGGCCGTGGCGCTCCACGCCAAGGACTAGCCTCGCCTGACCGCTGCCGCAGGGGCGCCTACTCCCGACCGAGCAGGCGCTCCTGCACCAGCTTCGCCCCCCACCCCGCCTTGAAGGCGGCGGTGACGACTTCTGGGTCGTAGCCGGTGTGCGCCCACTGCGCGAAGTCCTGCGCGGGGTCGGCCCGGCGGGCGAAGGCATCGAGCACCGCGTCCAGCACGCCGGCGCGCGAGTGGGCCAGATGCCCCCAGCGCCAGGAAAGCTGCCGCCGTGCCACCGCCGGCGTCGCCCCCTGCAACAACAGATAGATCGCCGCCGCGAAGCCCGTGCGGTCGGCACCCGACTTGCAGTGCATCAGCGTCGGCGCCGGCAGATGCGCCAGAACCGCCACCAGGCGCTCCAGCGCCTCGCGGCGGGGCGCGTGGCCGGAGGAGAGGGGCAGGTCGATCACTTCCAGCCCCAGCCGCAGCGCCTGCTCGCGGCTCAGCGCATAGGAGCCGGTGGTGGTGACGCCGCGCAGGTTGAGGACGCTCTTCAGCTGCCAGCGCCGGGCCATGGCGGCCAACCGCCCCGGGGTGGGGTGGTTGGAGCGGTAGAGCACGCCCGGCACCACGATGCCGGCGTTGGTCCATACCAGGCGCAGCAGGGCGTGGTCGATCAGCAGGCTGTCGAGCCAGGCCCGTCGCCGGGCCCCGGGCGCCGCGAGCGTGCCGCCGTGGAAGAAGCTCACCATGCGCCCGTCCCTATCCTGCCGGCCGCGTGGCTGTCGAGCCCGCACGCGGGATATTTGATTCGCGGCCCCTCGTGGGGAGAAAATTGCGCTATATTCATAGGGAGAAGGCGGTACGACTGGTGCGCCGCCGCAACCGAGGGGAACAGCCAGATGCTCGAAACCATGCCCGTGACGGCACAGGACGTCATGACCCGCAAGGTCTTCGTGGTCCGCTCGGACGCCTCTCTCCTCGAGGCCGTGCGCCTCATGGCCGATCATCAGATCAGCGGCGTGGTGGTGGTGGACGAGAACGATCGTCCGGTGGGCGTGCTGACCGAGGGGGACCTGCTGCGCTTCCACGGCGAGTTCAACGAGCGGCAGACCGCCTGGCTCGGGCGCCTCTCGGAGGGGACGGAGCTGGCCGGCGATTTCATCAAATTCCTGCAGGAGGGCAGCCGGCGGGTGAGCCGACTGATGACCACCGGCGTCATCACCGTCACCCCCGACACCCCGGCCTGGAGCATCGCCCGCATCTTCTTCGACCACGGCATCAAGCGCGTGCCGGTGGTGGACGCAGGCGGCAAACTGGTGGGCATCGTCAGCCGTGCCGACCTGGTGCGGGCCTTCGTCAAGGCGCTGTCGGCCCCGCCGTCCCCGCCTACGCTGGACTGAAACCGCCCCGGACAGACAACGAGAGGCACCCCTGCGGGTGCCTCTCGCGTCTGGCTCGGGGGAGAAGGGGGGGGGCTACGCGATCGCCTTCTCGACGGCCAGCACGGCCCGCTCGCGACGGATCAGGTAGAGGCTGGCGAGGGCGCCGAGGATGCTGGTTACGATGCCGAGATACCAGATGCCCTGGAATCCGGTGTGGAAGGCTCCCCCGGCAACCGCGAATTTCGCGGCCATGAAGCCGGAGGCCGAGAGCGCCATGGCCCCGGCGAACTGCCCCACCATGTTGATGACGCCCATGGTGAAGCCGGCGGCGCGCACCGACCAGATCTCCGCGGCAGAAGCGTTGATCAGCGGGAAGATGTTGATCACCACGCCGGAGAACAGCGCGAGCAGGCCGAGCGTGAAGGTGCTGTGGATGTGGTGGGTGAAGAGGAAGAACGTCAGCGCGATGAGCAGAAGCCCGGCGCCGATCACGGCCGCCCGCGGCACGCCCCGCTTGAGCAGGCGGTCGGAGATCCAGCCGGCGAAGGGCGTGCCGAACACGCGCCCGATGACATAGACCGAGGCCATGCCGCCGCCGGCGATGATGGCGGTCTCCTTCGGCATGCCGTGCTCCTGCATGTAGAAGTCGGTGGCATAGAGCGGCAGCCAGCCCGGCACCAGGCGGGTGCTGACCATGTAGGCCGACCACACCAGCGACATCACCCACATGGCCGGGTCCTTGGCGATCTTGCCGAGCCCATCGCGATAGCTGAGCTTCTGGTCCTCGCCGCGATCCTCCTGCGCCTGGATCGAGGGCAGCCCCATGTCGGTGGGCGAGGAACGCAGCAGCAGCAAGGCGATGCCGGCGATGACGAACACCACGATGGACATCAGGATGGTCGAGGCGCGCCAGCCGGTCACGCCGAACAGGCCACCGTGGGAAAGCACGAGGGCGAAGATCGGGATCAGCAGGAAGGTCGCGACCTCGCCCAGTCCGCCGCCGGGACCGGAGTAGATCTCCATCGCGAGCCCGCGCTCCTTGATGGAGAACCACTTGGACAGCGCGGAGGTGATGGGAACGTAGCCGGCCGCCGCCACCACGCCCATGGCGGCCCGCCACAGCAGCGCCTCGGTGAAGGTGCCGCTGAACGCGAAGCCGCCGAGGAAGAGCGAAAGAATGCAGATGCCGACCGGGATCACGCGCCGGGTGCCCCACACGTCAGCGGCGGTGCCCCAGGGAATCTGCGCGAGGGCATAGGCGTAGAAGAAGGCCGATCCCAGCAGACCCAGCTCGGGCTTGCCGATGTGGAGATCGTCGATCAGGTATTTGGTGATGCTGGCGTAGTTCCACCGCACCAGCTGCGACGTGCAATAGACCAGCATGCAGGCCACAAGGATGACCCATCGGTAGTTTTTTTTGATTATGTTCACGGTATGAAACCTGGTTGTATTTATCTACGAGTTTTCTTGGACGCCCCGACGGGGTGTTTCCCTGCCGCTTCCTCAGACGCGCTCGATCACCATGGCGAGGCCCTGGCCGACGCCGACGCACATGGTGCAGAGCGCGTAGCGTCCGCCGGTGCGCTGCAGCTGGTGCATCGCGGTGGTGACCAGGCGGGCCCCGCTCGCGCCGAGGGGATGGCCGAGCGCGATGGCGCCGCCGTTGGGATTGACGCGCGGATCGTCGTCGGCGATGCCGAGCCGGCGCAGCACGGCGAGCCCCTGCGAGGCGAAGGCCTCGTTGAGTTCGACGAGATCGATCTGCCCCAGGGAAATCCCGAGCCGGGGCAACAGTTTTTCAACCGCGGGGGCCGGCCCCATGCCCATGATGCGCGGCGGCACGGCGGCCGAGGCCATGCCCACCACGCGCGCTTTCGGGGTCAACCCATGCTGGCGGGCGGCCGCCTCGCTGGCCACGATCAGCGCGCAGGCGCCGTCGTTGACCCCGGAGGCATTGCCCGCCGTGACGGTGCCGTCGGGGCGCACGATGGGACGCAGCTTCTGCAGGCCCGCCAGAGTCGTGTCGGGGCGGGGATGCTCGTCCTGCACGACGTGGATCGGCTCGCCCTTGCGCTGGGGAATCTCGACCGCGCAGATCTCCTGCGCCAGGATTCCCTCCGCCTGGGCGCGGGCCGCCTTCTGCTGGCTGCGCAGCGCGAAGAGGTCCTGGTCCTCGCGCGAGACATGGAATTCCTGCGCGACGTTCTCGGCTGTTTCCGGCATCGAATCGACGCCGTACAGCTTCTTCATCAGCGGATTGATGAAGCGCCAGCCGATGGTCGTGTCCTCGAGCTTGATGTTGCGCGCGAAGGCGCTGGCGGACTTGCCGACCACGAAGGGCGCGCGGCTCATGCTCTCGACGCCGCCGGCGAGGGTGAAGGCCATCTCCTCGCAGCGGATGGCGCGTGCCGCCTGGCCGATCGCTTCCATTCCGGAAGAGCACAGACGATTGACCGTCACGCCCGGCACCGTCTCGGGCAGCCCCGCGAGCAGCAGCGCCATGCGGGCGACGTTGCGGTTGTCCTCGCCGGCCTGCGTGACGTTTCCGTAGAAGACGTCATCGAGATTCGCCCAGTCCACCGACGGATAGCGGCGCATCAGCTCCTTGATGGGAACGGTCGCCAAGTCGTCGGCGCGCACCGCCGAGAGGGCGCCGCCATAGCGGCCGAAGGGCGTGCGGACGGCGTCGCAGATGTAGGCTTCCTGCATTTTGTGCGTGTCCTTCAGGCAGGATGGCGAAAGGTCAGGCCGCAGAGCCCTTCGAGGGCCGCGTGCGTGAGCCCCGGCGCGAGGCTGGAGGCGACGACGCCTTCGGGCGTGATGTCGAAGGTGGCGCAGTCGGTATAGATGCGCTTGACGCAGGCGATGCCGGTCAGCGGCATCGTGCAGCTTTCGACCAGCTTGCAGCCGCCCTTCTTCGTGAAGAGGTCCATCATCACGAAGACCGACTTGGCCCCGATCGCAAGGTCCATCGCTCCGCCGACGGCGGGAATGGCGGTCTTGGAGCCGGTGCTCCAGTTGGCGATGTCACCCGTCGTCGAAACCTGGTAGGCGCCGAGGACGCAGTAGTCGAGGTGGCCGCCGCGCATCATGGCGAAGGAGTCGGCATGATGGAAGAACGCGGCGCCGGGCAGGGCGGTGACATACTGCTTGCCCGCGTTCATCAGGTCGATGTCCTCCTTCCCCGGCTCCGGCTTGGGGCCCATCCCAAGCAGGCCGTTCTCGGTATGCAGGATGATGGTCACGCCCTCGGGAAGGCAGTCGGCCACCTCGGTGGGAGCACCGATTCCGAGATTTACGTAGGATCCGTCGGGAATGTCGCTTGCCACGCGGCAGGCGATTTCATGGCGCGTCAGGCGCTGGAATGTATCGCTCATGGAACTCTCCTAGCCCTCGCGCGCGGCCGAATGGGGACGCACTTCGACCACGCGTTTGACGAAGATGCCGGGGGTGACAACGATTTCCGGGTCGATGGCGCCCACGGGCACGACTTCGGCAACCTGGGCGATCGTGCATTTGGCGGCGGTGGCCATGACGGGCCCGAAATTGCGCGCGGTCTCGTGATAGACGAGGTTGCCGTGGGCATCGCCCCTGCGGGCCTTGATGAGCGCGTAGTCGGCGAAGATCGGGTATTCCAGCACGTAGTCGCGGCCGTTGATCTTGCGTGTCTCCTTGCCCTCGGCGAGGGCGGTGCCGAAGCCGGTGGGCGTGAAGAAGGCGCCGATGCCTGCGCCGGCCGCGCGGATGCGCTCGGCGAGGTTGCCCTGGGGCACGAGGTCGAGCGTGAGCTCGCCGGCGAGGTAGCGCGCGTCGAAGGCGGTCGCATTGGGCTGACGGGGGAAGGAGCAGACGATCCTGCTGACCCGGCCGAGCTTGATCAGCTTTGCGATGCCTTCTTCGCCGGTGCCGGCATTGTTGGAAATGATGGTGAGGTTGGTCGCCCCCAGCTCGGCGAGGGCATCGATCAGCTCGAAGGGGGTTCCGGCATCGCCGAAGCCCCCGATCATGATCGTGGCCCCGTCTGTGATGCCGGCGAGGGCGTCGGGCAGGGAAGAGCGGATCTTGTTCATGGCGTCTCCGTTCGGCTCGCTGTGCATATTTCGCACGTGCGTTCGATATACGGACGTTTATGCGCGACATCACGCATTCGTCAAGTGCTATTATCGCCTACACGGCCGATAATCGCACAACGACGACAGGCTCACCTAAGATCGTGCTGTAACTTTCCCGCCCTTGGGCGATAATCACCCGGCCCTGTCGGCCCCTCGATCAGCCCGGTGGGGCGCCCCTCCTGGAGATGCCTTTTCCGAGCATGACGCATTCCGAACCCAGCCCTTCCTTCGGCCCGCCCCCGAGCCTCGCCGAGCTGGAAGCCGCCCACGACCCCAACATCATGACCTCCCTGGCGCGCGGGCTGGTTGTCATCCAGGCCTTCTCGCGCGAGCAGCCGGCCCTTACCATCTCGGAGATCAGCCAGAAGACGGGCATTCCGCGTGCCGCCGTCCGGCGCTGCCTCTACACGCTGCACAGGCTTGGCTTTGCCGACACCGACGGGCGTGCCTATACGTTGCTGCCGCGTATCCTTTCCCTCGGCTATGCCTACCTGAATGCGCTCCCCTTCGCACAGGCAGCACAGTCGGTGCTGCGGCGCATCACCGATACGATCCACGAGTCGAGTTCGATCGCCATCCTCGATGGCGACGACATCGTCTACATCGCCCGCGCCCAGGTCTCGCGCATCATGACCATCGATCTCAGCGTGGGCAGCCGCCTGCCGGCGGCGTTCACCTCGATGGGCCGGGTGCTGATGGCCTGGCGTGCCGAGGAGCTGGAAGCCCGCCTCGCGCGCATCGTTTTCAAGCCCTACACGGCCAACACCCTGCGCGATGCCGACGGTCTGCGCCGCGAGATCGCCGCGGTGCGCCAGGCGGGCTACAGCCTGCTCGACCAGGAACTTGAGCTGGGGTTGCGCTCGATCGCGGTGCCGATCTTTGCCGCCCCCGGCCGCGTCGTCGCCTCGCTCAACGTCGGCGCGCATGCCTCGCGCATCACTCCGCAGGAGATGGTCGGGAGGATCCTTCCCATCCTGCAGGAGGCGGCCGGGCAGCTCTCCTTCATCGCGGGCTAGTCCGGGGCGCGACCAGCGCAGCAAGGAAGGTGTTCTTCTTGCGAGCAAGAAGAACCAAGAAAGCTTTATCCGTTAAGGACTCCACGCCTGTGTCAGCCGCGGAGCCAAATGAACAAAGTCCTTTTTGCTTCTGTTTCCTTCAGGAAAAAGAAGCCTTCCTTCCTTCCCTTCCTCGCCGCGCCGGAGCGCCCCCCGGTCGCGCAAATCCCAGAGCTAGACGCTGAAGTATTTGGCGTGGGGATTGAGCACCACGATGGCGCTGGTGGACTGTTCCGGGTTGAGCTGGAACTCGTCGGTCAGTGTCACCCCGATACGTTCCGCTCCGAGCAGCTTCAGCAGCGGCACCTGGTCGGCAAGGTTGGGGCAGGCCGGGTAGCCGAAGGAGTAGCGGCTGCCCCGGTATCCCTGGGCCAGCATCGCCTCCATCTCGCGTGCGTCCTCGGCGGCGAAGCCGAGTTCGGCGCGGATGCGCTTGTGGGTGTATTCGGCCATCGCCTCGGCCATTTCCACCGAAAGGCCGTGCAGGTAGAGGTAGTCCTGGTAGTGGTTGGCCGCAAAGAACTCGTGGGCCACCTCGCTCGCCTCCGCGCCCATCGTCACCACCTGCAGGCCGATCACGTCGCGTTCGGCGTCGTCGATGTCGCGGAAGAAATCGGCGATGCACTCTCCGTCCTCGCGCGGCTGGCGGGGCAGGGAGAAGCGGGCGAGTTCGGTGGTGCCGTCCTCGGCGAAGATCACCACGTCGTTGCCCTCGCCGGCGGCCTTCCAGTAGCCGTAGGCGGCGCGGGGATGCAGCACGTCGCGCTCGGCGCACAGGTCGAGCATGCGCCGCATCACCGGGCGCAGCTCCTGGCGCGCCCATCCGAGAAAGTCCTCCAGCGAGCGGCCCTGTTTGCGGAATCCCCATTGCAGCTGATAGAGGCTGCGCTCGTTGAGGTAGGGCACCAGCGCCTTGGGGGCGGCCTCCACCACCCGTGCGCCCCAGAAGGGCGGCCCGGCCACCGGCGCATCGGCGGCCAGGCGGCGGCGGCGCGTCTGGGCGGTGGCCCGGTCCACCGGGGCGAAGGCCCGCGTGTCGGCCTGGCCGAGCCGGCGCTTTTCGTTGCGGGTGCGGTGGCGGCGGGCGCGACTGGCGGCGAGGAAATCGTCGAAATCGTTGGCGACGACACGGTCCATCAGTTGCAGTCCCTCGAAGGCGTCCTTCGCGTAGGCCACCGCGCCGGTGGTGTAGGCGGTGGAGCAGTCGTCCTCCACGTAGCCGCGCGTTAGCGCCGCGCCGCCGAGGATTACCGGCAGCTTCATCCCCTGGCGCGCCATCTCCTCGAGATTTTCGCGCATCACGACGGTGGATTTCACCAGCAGGCCCGACATGCCGATGGCCTGGGCATGGTGCTCCTTGGCCGCCGCGATCATCTCGGCGATCGGCACCTTGATGCCGAGGTTCACCACCTTGTAGCCGTTGTTGGTGAGGATGATGTCCACGAGGTTCTTGCCGATGTCATGGACGTCACCCTTGACGGTGGCGAGCACCAGTGTGCCGCGCTCATCGCCCTCGTTGCGTTCCATGTGCGGTTCGAGATAGGCCACGGCGGCCTTCATCGTCTCGGCGCTTTGCAGCACGAAGGGCAGCTGCATCTTGCCCGAGCCGAACAGCTCGCCCACCGTCTTCATGCCGTCGAGCAGGATGGAGTTGATGATCTCCAGCGGCGCATGCGTCTTCATCGCCTCGGCGAGGTCGGCATCGAGTCCGGTGCGGTCGCCATCGACGATGCGGTCGCGCAGGCGGCCCTCCACGGTGTCGGCCTTCTTCTTGGCCACCGCGTCGGCGGCCTTGCGCCCGGCGAAGGCGGCGAGCAGGGCCTGCAGCGGATCGTAGCCCTCGGCGCGGCGGTCGAAGATGAGGTCCTCGGCGAGCTTCACCTCCTCGGGCGCGATCATGTGCAGCGGGCGGATCTTGGAGACGTGCACGATGGCGCCCGTCATGCCCGCCTGCGCGGCGTGGTCGAGGAACACCGAGTTGAGCACCGCGCGCGCCGCCGGGTTCAGCCCGAAGCTGATGTTGGACAGCCCGAGGATGATCTGCACCGCGGGGAAGCGTTCGCGGATGAGGCGGATGCCCTCCAGTGTCCACGCGCCGAGCTTGCGGTCGTCGTCGGCCCCTGTCGCGATGGTGAAGGTGAGCGGGTCGATCAGCAGGTCGGATTGCGGAAGCCCGTGCTTGTTGCAGGCGAAATCCACCAGCCGCTCGGCGATGGCGAGCTTGCGCTCGGGCGTCTTCGCCATGCCCTCCTCGTCGATGGTCAGCGCGATCACGGCGGCGCCGAAACGGCGTGCCAGCTTCAGCCGCGCCTCGGCGATGGCCTCGCCGTCCTCGAAGTTGATCGAGTTGATGATGGGCTTGCCGCCGTGCAGCTTGAGCGCGCTCTCGATCACCGGGGTTTCGGTGGAATCGATCACGAGAGGCGCGTTCACGCTGGCGGTGAAGCGGCGGACCACCTCGTCCATCTCGCCCTTCTCGTCGCGCCCGACGAAGGCGGTGCAGAGGTCGAGCGCATGCGAGCCTTCGCCGGCCTGGGCGCGGCCCATCGCCACGCAGCCGTCCCAGTCGTGGGCGGCCTGAAGCTCGCGCCACTTCTTCGAGCCGTTGGCGTTGCAGCGCTCGCCGATGGCGAAGATCGCGTTTTCCTGGCGCAGCGCCACGGAATTGTAGAGCGAGGCGACCCCGGGCACCCACACCGGGTGGCGCTCGACCGGGGCGGGACGGGGCGCGCCGTGGCGGCGCAGCATGGCATCGAGGGCGCGGATGTGCTCGGGGTTGGTGCCGCAGCAGCCGCCCACCATGTTCACCCCGTCCTCGACGACGAAACGTTCCACCCACGTTGCAAGATCGGAGGGGCCCAGCGGATAGCGTGCCGTGCCGTCGACCAGCTCCGGCAGGCCGGCATTGGGCAGAACCGAGATCAGCCCGGGCCAGTTGCCGGAGAGCCACTTGATGTGCTCGGCCATCTCCTGCGGCCCGGTGGCGCAGTTCATGCCGAGAAGCGGCACGTCGAGCGCGCCGATGATGGTGGCGGCGGCGGCGATGTCGGGGCCGACCAGCAGCGTGCCCGTGGTTTCCACCGTGACCTGCACGAAGATCGGCGTCTCCGTCTTCAGCTCGGCGCGGGCGATCTTGGCGCCGTTCACAGCGGCCTTGATCTGCAGCGGGTCCTGGCAGGTCTCGATGAGGATGGCATCTACCCCTCCCGAGATCAGGCCGCGCGCCTGCACGGCGAGCGCACCTTCCAGCGTGTCGTAGTCGATGTTGCCGAGGGAGGGCAGCTTGGTGCCCGGCCCGATCGAGCCGAGAACGTAACGGTCTCGCCCGTCGGCGAAGCTTTCCGCCGCCTCGCGCGCGATCTCGCCGGCGCGCTTGTTGATCTCGAAGGCGCGCTCGGCGAGGTCGAACTCACCGAGGGTGATAGGCGAGGCGCCGAAGGAGTCGGTTTCCACCAGATCGGCGCCGGCGGCGTAGTAGGCGCGGTGGATGTCGCGCACCAGGTCGGGGCGCGAGAGGACGAGGACGTCGGTGCAGTTCTCGCGTCCCCAGAAGTCGTGCTCGACATCCAGCGTCAGCGCCTGCACCTGGCTGCCCATGCCGCCATCGGCCAGCAGGACCCGTTCGTGCAGGACATCGAGAAGGGCGGGACGACTCATCGGGCAGACTCCAGTTCGGCGGATTGCATGGCGCGCAGGGCGGGCCACAGGCGGATGGCGAGAGGGCGCATGGCGAAGGGACGGGCGGCGGCGTCGCGAGTGGTTGGGAGCGCGGGCACGGCGGCTGGCGGCGCGGGGGCGAGCCCGGCGGCGGCGAACAGCGCGGCCATCCGGGAGTCCTCGAAGCCGGGCCAGCGGTGGGCAAGGCGGACCATGACATCGGAGCGGGCGTGCGCGGCGAGATCGATCACCACCACCCGTCCGCCGGGGCGCAGCACGCGGGCGGCCTCGGCGAGCACGGCGGCGGGGTCTTCGGCGTAGTGCAGCACCATCTGCACGGTCACCAGGTCGAAGGCGGCATCGGGCAGGGCGAGGTGGTACATGTCGCCCAGTCGCACCACGCAGTGGTCGAGGTGCGGACGATCGAGGCGGGGGCGGGCGAGGCGGGCGCGGGCGAGCGCCAGCATGGCGCGCGAGGCGTCGATGCCCAGCCCGGTGGCGATGCGCGGGGCGAGCAGCTCAAGCAGCCGCCCGGTGCCGGTGCCGATATCGAGCATCCGCCCCAGCGGCCCGGCGGGCAGCAGCTGGAGCAGGACCGTCTCCACCGCGTCGGCGGGCAGGCCGAGGGTGTGCATCTCGTCCCAGTCCACGCCGCGACGGCGGAAGTCCTCGGAGGTCACGCGCACCCGCTCGGCGAGCACGCGCGCGGCGGCGCGGCGGTCGGAGGCGAGGGTGGGGTCGTCGGTGGGCAGGTGGTCCAGCACGGAGCGGGTGAGTGCGCCGCGGGGGGCGTCGGGCGGGGCCAGGGCGAACCACACATTGGCGCCCTCGCGCACCCGTTCCAGCAGCCCGGCATCGACCAGCAGGCGCAGATGGCGCGAGAGCCGCGGCTGCGACTGGCCGAGAATCTCGGTGAAATCCACCACGCAGAAGCTGCCGCGCGCAGCCAGCGCGAGAATGCGCAGGCGCGTCGGCTCGGCGGCGGCGCGCAGGGCGGCGAGCAGAACGTGCATGGTTGTGCGCGTATAAAGATTTCCTTATGTGTCGTCCATGACAAACGGATCGGACGATCGCATTCCTGTCGTGTTCGGTGGGAAGGCAGGGCCGGACGAGGCGGTGCTGGAGGGTGCGCAGCTGGGGGAGGCCGGAGTGGCGGGCCACCCGATCGGCTGCTCCTGCTGCACCCCGCGCGAGGGTGCCGCGGCGGCGCTGCGGAGGCTGTTCCTGGCGCGCGCCAGGGGGGAACGGGAGTTCGCGCGCGTGCGGGTGCATGCCTCGCCGGCCGACGAGGCGCGGGTGCGGGCGGCGCTGGCGGGGGATGTGTTCGTCGCCGGACGGTTCCGTGCCGGCTGAGGGGCTCCCCCGGCGCCGGGCCGGGGGAGGGGCAGGGATCAGAGGCGGACCATGCCGCACCAGAACATCGCGTCGCTGCCGATGTCGATGTCGTATTTGCGCACGAAGTCGAGCCGTCCGTCGGCGGCCGCGGAGAACACGCTGAGGGCTGCCGGCATGGTCTTCACCGTCTCGCCGTCGCGGATGTCGAGGGTTTCCACGGCGGCGGTCACCAGCATTTTTCCGTCCGGGTGGATCGAGAAGGTCCGGCAGTGGAAGCTGCGGGTGTCGATGGTCTGGATCAGCGTCGGCTCGCCGCTGTGTTCGTTGAGGCGGAACACCGCGACCGTGTTCTCCCCGGCCCCGTGGACCTTGCGGCCGTGGAAATCCACCAGACTGTCGGAGCGGTTGCAGAGATAGACGAAGCGCCCGTCGGGGGCGACATGGATCGGGCCGGCGTACTGCACCGGGGCGCGCTCGCCGGCGCCCTGCCAGACGGTGTCGCGCGTGAACAGCGGCTTCGGGGTGAGGCCCTCGCGCGTCAACCCGTAGACCAGCATCTGGTTGTTGCGCTCCATCGAGACGAACATCCACGGCCTGGTCGGGTGGAAATCGACGTGGCGCGGACCGAAGTCGCGACCGTCGCCGTTGGTGATGGACACCTCCTCGCCGAGTTGGCCGTCGCGGAAGTGGAACACCTTGAGCGCGCCGGGGTCCGCCTGGGTGCCCGGCGTGGGATCGTTGCCGCGGGTGACCAGCACCACCAGCCGTCCGTCGGGCGAGACGCGCACCTGATGGGCGTAGATGCCGCCGTCGATCTTTGCCGTCTGCGCGACCGCCGGGCCGATCGCGCCGTCGGGGCCGAGGCGGTTGACGAACACGCCCGAGGGATCGTTGGCGGCGTTGAGCAGGAAGCGCCCGGCCGGATCGACCGTGGTGTTGATCGGGCGGGTGTCGAGCCGCAGGTTGGCGCCGAACGGCGTGAGGGCGCCGCTGGCCCGGTCTATGCGGAAGGCGGCGACCCCGTGGTTGTTGTTGAGCTTGGTGCTGAAGCGGTTGGAATAGGAGGCATAGAGCACCGGCAGGCGGGGATGGACCCAGATATACTGCACCGCCTCGGGGGCCTTCACGACACCCTGGTGGGCGAGGGTCATGGCGGCGGCGTCCACGCTGTAGAGGTGGATGTCGGCGCCGACCGTGGCATAGAAAACGGTGCGCCCGGTGCCCTTCGCCCAGACCGGGCGGGGGGCGGCCTGGGCCAGCATCAGGGCGCCGCCGCCGAGCAGCAGGTTGCGTCGTGATGAATTCATTGTTCCTCCCTTGGAAGACCGTGCTTCCGGTTTTCCGCAGACGTTGCCGTCGCGGCTCTTTTGTATCGTCGTTCTCTATAGGAATGCCGGAGCGGTCGTGTTTCTTGTGTTTTCGGCATCGATCGATATAATTTCTGTTTTGTTTTCCTGATCGAGCCCCTCGGGGGGCCGGCACGAACCGCGGGAGCGGGCCGAACGCCTCCGCCTGCCGTTTCCCCTCCTTTTCTCCCTGGGTGGCATGGGGAGGGACGCGGGAGGCCGGGTCGGACGGATGCTGGCGATTTGGGAATTTTCCGGAACGGCGGCATAAGTTTTACAAGGTGGCGCATATCTTGTGCGAGCGGCGGGCCCGTCCGGGGCGGCCGTGGCGGCAGGGAAGGGGTTGTCTTTGGATCATCACGACGCGGCGCAGGGGAGCCCTTCCCCGGACCATGCCGGTGCAACGGGCGCGCAGGGCGGCCGCCGGACCGAGCCGCTCGAGCTGTGCCTGGGCGCGGTGAGCGCCGCCGCCCGTCACTACGGGGTTGATCTCGACCGTCACGACCTGCGCCTGGCGGCCGGCCACATGCCGAGCCCGGCCGCCCTGGTCGACTGGCTGAGGGAGGCCGGGCTGTGGGCGCGTGCGACCCGCCTGCGCTGGCGCGACCTGCTGGCGATCGAGGCCTCCGGCCCGATCGTGCTGCTGCTGCGCGACGGCGGGGCGGTGCTGGTGGTGCGCATCGACGCGGCCCGCGGAGAGGTGTTCGCGCGCGATCCGCTGGCGGAGGCCGACGTCGATCCCGTCGCGGTGGGCGAGCAGGATCTTGCCGGGATCTGGAGCGGCGAGACCCTCCTGCTGCGGACCGACCGCGGCGGCGCCTACGACAACGAGCCCTTCAGTATCCTCTGGCTGGCCCGCCTCGCCTGGCGCGACCGCACCTTGATGCGCGACGTCTTCCTCGCCTCGCTGCTGACCATGGTGATCACCATCATCATCGCGATGGGGGTGATGATGGTGATCGATTCGGTGGTGACCTACCGGAGCTACAACCGGCTGGCGCTGGTGACGATGCTGATGGCCGTGGGGGTGGGCTTCGAGTGCTACTTCGGGTTCATCCGCCGCCGGCTGACCCTGGTGATCGGGCGCCGCATCGATGGCCGGGTGAACCTGGAGATGTTCCGCCGCCTGCTCGGCCTGCCGATCGACTTCTACGAGAAGAACCAGGCCGGCTCGGTGATGTATCGTCTCGGCCACATCGGCCGGGTGCGTGACTTCGTCACCGGCCGGGTGCTGAACACCCTGCTCGATGTCATGACCCTGCTGCTGCTGGTGCCGGTGCTGTTCCTGCTCAACGCGCCGCTGACCTGGATCGCCCTTTCGGCCGCGGCGGTCATGGCGCTGATGGTGTGGGTGTTCGTGCGGCCGGTGCGGCGCCTCTACCACAAGTATGCCGACGCCGAGATCGCCAAGAACACCGTGCTGGTCGAAAGCATCCGCGGCATCCGCACCGTCAAATCGCTGGGCCTGGAGATGCAGCGCGACGCGGCCTGGGATGCCGCCACCGCCAACGCCACCGGCTGGAAGGTCGATCTGCTGAACCTGGCCAACTGGCCGCAGACCCTCACCAACCCCTTCGAGGTCTTCCTCGGCACGGGGGTGCTGCTGGTGGGCGTCTACATGGCCACGCAGGGGGTCTCGGCCGGCAACCTGTTCGCCTTCATGATGCTGAGCGGCCGGATCGGTGCGCCGATCGGCAGCCTGGCGCGCCTGCTGGAGGAGATCGAGGACGTCCGCACCGCCGTGCGCCTGGCCGCCTCGGTGATGAACGAGACCCCCGAGGATTCCCATCCCGGCGCCGGGCTGCGTCCGCCGCTCGTCGGAGCCGTTACCTTCGAGCAGGTCAACTTCACCTACCCCGCGGCGCAGACCCCTGCGCTGACGGAGATTTCGTTTCGGATTGAGGCTGGGATGAAGGTGGGTCTGGTGGGGCGGTCGGGGTCTGGGAAATCGACGATCACGCGTCTGCTGCAGGGGATCAACCGGGAGTACGAGGGGTATATCAAGCTGGATGGGAACG
>CALNAL010000154.1 GCA_937874445.1 uncultured Acetobacteraceae bacterium
CCCCGTCCGATACCCCCCTCCCCCATGCCGAGCTGATCCGCCGCGCCGAGGGGGCCGAGGTCCTGCTCTGCTGCCCCGGCGACCTGCTCGACGCCACGGCCGTCGCCGCGCTGCCCACCGGGCTGAAGGTCATCGCCACCTTCAGCTTCGACCACGACCACATCGACCTGGCCGCCTGCCACACCTGCGGCATCGTCGTGCTCAACACCCCGCGCGTGCTCTCCGAGGCCACCGCCGAGCTGGCCATGCTGCTGATTCTCGCGGCCTCCCGCCGCGCCGGCGAGGGCGAGCGCCTGGTTCGCGCCGGGGCGTGGTCCGGCTGGTCGCCCGCCGCCCTGCTGGGCACCCAGGTGGGCGGCAAGCGGCTGGGCATCTTCGGCATGGGCCGCGTCGGCCACGCCCTGGCCCGCATGGCCCGCGGCTTCGGCATGGAGATCCACTACCGCGACATCGCCCGCCTCGCCCCCGCGGACGAGGCCGGCGCGATCTGGCACGAGGACGATGCCTCCTTCCTGGCCGCCGCCCAGGTGCTCTCGCTGCACGCCCCCGGCGGCGAGCCCACCCGCAAATGGCTCAACGCCGCCCGTCTCGCCGGCCTGCCGCAGGGGGCCATCGTGGTCAATGCCGCCCGCGGCACCCTGATCGACGACGAGGCGCTCATCGATGCGCTGCGCACCGGCCGGGTCGCCGCCGCCGGGCTCGACACCTACGACGGCGAGCCCGCCCTGCACCCCGGCTACCGCGCCCTGGAGAACGTGGTCCTGCTGCCCCATCTCGGCAGCGCCACCGTGGAAACCCGCGACGCCATGGGCCATCTGCTCCTCGACGGCATCGCCGCCGTGCTCTCCGGCGGCAGCCCGGAAAACCGCGTTCCCTGAGCGCCCGCCATGCGTCCCGCCCCGCCGGCCAATCTTTTCGCGGCCCTGCCCAATCTTTTCGCGGCGCTTCCGGGCGACGCCTCCGCCGAGGCCGTCGAGCGCCTGGCCGGGGCGCCCGGGCCCGGCCTCTCCGGCCTCGTCATCGAGCGCATCGTCTCGCGCGGACAGGCCAGCCCCGCGGGGTTCTGGTACGACCAGGAGCAGACCGAGTGGGTCGCCCTCCTCGCCGGCACCGCCCGGCTGGAATTCGCCGACGGCACCGCCTGCGATCTGCGCCCCGGCGACTGGCTGGAGCTGGCCCCCCACCGGCGCCACCGCGTCGCCGCCACCTCCGCCGAGCCGCCGGCCGTCTGGCTCGCCGTCCACTGGCGCACCTCCTGACGGCACTTATTGACGGCACTTATTGAGAGAATCGACCGTGAGCACTCCCCTGCGCATCCTCCTCACCGGCTTCGAGCCCTTCGGCGGCGAGAACACCAACCCCTCCATGCAGGCCGCCCTCGCGGTCGGCGCCGCGCCCCCCGCGGGCATCGATCTGACGGTGGAGATCCTCCCCGTCTCCTGCCCGCGCACCCCCGAGGCCCTGCGGGCCGCCCTCGCCCGCCACCGCCCCGACGTGGCCATCGCCACCGGCCAGGCCGGCGGGTGCCCCGAGGTCGCGGTGGAGCGCATCGGCATCAACCTGTTCGACCTGCGCATCCCCGACAACGACGGCGCCCAGCCGCTGGACACCCCCGTCATACCCGGCGCCCCCGCCGCCTATTTCGCCACCCTGCCCGTCAAGCGCCTGGTGGCGGCCATGCGGGAGGTCGGCGTGCCCGCCGCGGTCTCCAACAGCGCCGGCACCCACCTCTGCAACGCCACCCTCTATCTGCTCGGCCACCTCGCCGCGACGGAATACCCCGGGATGCGCGTGGGCTTCATCCACCTGCCCTGGCTGCCCGCCCAGACCACCCGCCCCGCCGGAGCCCCGAGCATGAGCCTGGCCACCCAGATCTCCGCCCTCCAGGCCGCCCTCGCCGCCCTCGCCTCGGAAGGCCCCGAGCCACAGGTCAGCGAGGGCGCGCTGTACTGAGGCCTCCCACGGGGCGATCCGGCAAAGCAAGCCAAGCAAGGAAGGTGTTCTCCTTTCGGGAAAGGAGAACCAGGAAAGCTTTATTCGTTAAGGCTCCGCGCCTGTGTCGGGCGCGGAGCCAAATGGGGAAAAGTCCTTTTTGCTTCTTTTTCCTTCAGGAAAAAGAAGTGCTTGCTTGAGACTCCCCCCACCCGATCCCCGCGCGCAGGAAGCGGAATCCCAGGGCGGTGAAGGTCGCGCGCTGGCGGTTGTCCTTGCCGTAGCCGTGGCCGCCGGAGGCCA
>CALNAL010000155.1 GCA_937874445.1 uncultured Acetobacteraceae bacterium
TCTACACCTAAGCCTTCGTCGGCAGCGTCAGATGTGTATAAGAGACAGGGTCTGCTCCACCCCATCAGCCGCACCATCGACGAGATGGCCGCCATCTTCGGCGCCATGGGTTTCGCGGTCGCCGAGGGGCCCGACATCGAGAGCGACTGGCTCAACTTCTCCGCGCTGAACATCCCCGCCCACCATCCGGCGCGCGAGGACATGGACACCTTCTATCTTCCCGCGCCGGAAGGCGGGCGCCGTCCGGTGCTGCGCACCCACACCTCCCCGGTGCAGGCGCGCTCCATGCTCGGGCGCGAGCTGCCCTTCCGCATCATCGCCCCCGGCCGCACCTACCGCGCCGACCATGACGCCACGCACAGCCCGATGTTCCACCAGGTCGAGGGGCTGGTGCTCGACCGCGACATCACGCTCGGCCACCTCAAGGGCTGCCTGATCGACTTCCTGCGCGCCTTCTTCGACATCGCCGACCTGCCGGTGCGCTTCCGCTCCTCCTACTTCCCCTTCACCGAGCCCAGCATGGAGGTGGACATCGGCTGGGACCGCCATACCGGCGAGCTCGGCCGCGGCTCCGACTGGCTGGAGATCCTCGGCTCGGGCATGGTCCAGCCCAAGGTGCTGGCCAACTGCGGCATCGACCCGCGCGAGTGGCAGGGCTTTGCCTTCGGGATGGGCATCGAGCGCGTGACCATGCTGAAATACGGCATCCCCGACCTGCGCCCGTTCTACGACAGCGACATCCGCTGGCTGCGCCACTACGGGTTCAATCCGCTGGTGCCCGCCATGCTGCACGAGGGGGTCTGAGCGATGAAATTCACCCTGTCCTGGCTCAAGAGCCACCTCGACACCACCGCCTCGCTCCAGGAGATCACCGACCGCCTCACCGGCATCGGCCTGGAGCTGGAGGGCGTGGAGGACCGCGGCGCCGCGCTGGCGCCCTTCCACATCGCCCGCATCGCCGAATGCACCCAGCACCCCAACGCCGACCGCCTGCACCTGCTCAAGGTCGATGACGGCTCCGGTCCCCTGATCGACGTGGTGTGCGGCGCGCCCAACGCGCGGGCGGGGCTGGTGGGGGTGTTCGCCCCGGCCGGCAGCTTCATCCCCGGCACCGGCGTCACGCTGAAGGTCGGGCAGATCCGTGGCGCCACCTCCAACGGCATGATGCTCTCCATCCGCGAGATGGGCCTCGGCGAGGACCACACCGGCATCGTCGAGCTGCCGGCCGACGCGCCGGTGGGCACCTCCTACGCGCAATACGCCCGGCTGGACGACCCGGTCATCGAGATCTCCGTCACCCCCAACCGCGGCGACGCGCTGGCGGTGCGCGGCGTGGCGCGCGACCTCGCGGCGGCCGGGCTCGGCACGCTCAAGCCCTTCGCGCCCGCGCCGGTGCCGGCCGCCTTCCCCGCGCCGCTGGCCTGGCGGCTGGAGTTCCCCGAGGCCTGCCCGTGGATTCTCGGCCGCGCCGTGCGGGGACTGACCAACCGTCCCTCGCCGGCCTGGCTGCAGGAGCGGCTCTCCTCCATCGGCCTGCGCCCCATCAACGCGCTGGTGGACATCACCAACTTCTTCACCGTCGATCTCGGCCGCCCGCTGCACGTCTATGACGTGGCCAAGGTGGCCGGCGGTGCCCTGGTGCTGCGCCATGGCGCCGGCGAGACCTTCCGCGCGCTGAACGGCAAGGACTACACCGTCACCCCCGAGGACGCGGTGTTCGCCGATGCCAGCGGCGTGCAGTCGCTGGCCGGAGTGATGGGCGGCGAGGCCACCGGCTCCACCGAAACCACCACCACCGTCTTCCTCGAGTGCGCGGCCTTCGACCCGGTGCGCGTGGCCCACACCGGCCGCCGCCACGGCCTGACCTCCGACGCCCGCCAGCGCTTCGAGCGCGGCATCGACGTCGCCGCCATGCCCGCCTTCCTCGACGCCGCCACCGCGATGGTGATCGCGCTGTGCGGCGGCGAGGCCAGCGAGATCGCCACCGCCGGCGCCGAGCCGGCCTGGCGGCGCAATGCCACCCTGCGCTTTGCCCGCCTGGCCGGGCTCGGCGGCCTCGCCGTGCCGCCCGACACGGCGGTGGAGAGCCTCAACCGCCTCGGCTTCGCGACGGTTTCGCGCGATGCCGAAAGCGTCACCGTCGCCGTCCCCTCCTGGCGCAACGACGTCGCCTCAGGCACGCCGCTGGAGCAGTCCGCCGATCTGCCGCCCGCCCAGGCCGCCAAGGCCGCCGAGGGCGCGCGCCTCGTCGAGCCGGAATGCGACCTCATCGAGGAGGTGCTGCGCCTGCAGGACCTCGGCACCATCCCGCCGGTGAGCCTGCCGCGCGTCGCCGCCATCCCCGGCCGCACCCTCACCCCGCGCCAGGCCCGCACCGCGCTGGCCAAGCGCACCCTGGCCAGTCGCGGACTGGTGGAATGCGTCACCTTCAGCTTCGTCGAGCATCGCGTCGCGGCGCTGTTCGGCGGCGCGCCGGAGAGCCTGCATCTGGAGAACCCGATCGCCTCGGATCTCGACCAGATGCGCCCCAGCCCTCTCGCCCCGCTGGCGCTCGCCGCCGGCCGCAACGCCGCGCGCGGCTATGCCGACGTGGAACTCTTCGAGGTCGGCCCCGCCTTCTCCGCCCCCACGCCCGAAGGGCACCGCATGGTGGCCGCCGGGCTGCGCTGCGGCGCCACCCCGCGCAACTGGCTGGAGCCGGCCCGCAAGGTGGACGCCCTGGACGCCAAGGCCGACGTCTTCGCCCTGCTCGCCGCCCTCGGCCTGCCGATGGAATCGCTCTCCGTCACCGCCAATGCCCCCGGCTTCTACCATCCCGGCCGCTCCGGCGTGGTCCACCAGGGGCCGAAGACGGTGCTCGCCACCTTCGGCGAGCTGCACCCCTCGGTGACGGCCACCCTCGACCTCGGCAGCCCGGTGGTGGCCTTCGAGGTGTTCCTCGACGCCATCCCCGACCCGAAGCGGCGGCACAAGGCGGCCCCGGACCTCTCGGCCTTCCACCCGGTGCGGCGCGACTTCGCCTTCATCGCCGACGCCTCCGTCACCGCCGAGGCCCTGCTGCGGGCCGCCCGCGGCGCGGAACGCCACCTGATCGCCGGCGTCACCCTGTTCGACCGCTACGAGGGCGACAAGCTGGAGCCCGGCAAGGTGTCGCTGGCCCTGGAGGTCACCTTCCAGCCGCGCGAACGCACCCTCACGGATGCGGAAATCGAGGCCGCCTGCGCCAAGGTCGTCGCCGCCGTCGCCAAGTCCACCGGCGCCACGCTGCGGGCCTGAGGGGCCGAGGCCGGGAAGGGGAGGGAAGTCTTCTTTTCCTGAAGGAAAAGAAGCAAAAGGACTTTATTCTTTTGGCTC
>CALNAL010000156.1 GCA_937874445.1 uncultured Acetobacteraceae bacterium
TCTGCGCCTGGATGGTGACGTCGAGCGCGGTGGTGGGCTCGTCGGCGATCAGCAGGGCGGGGTTGTTGGCGAGCGCCATGGCGATCATCACGCGCTGGCGCTGGCCGCCGGAAAGCTGGTGCGGCAGCGCCTCCAGGCGGCGCTCGGCATCGGGGAAGCCGCATTGCTGCAATATCGAAATAACACGCTTCCGCAACGCCGCCCGCGGCAGGGGGTGGTGCAGCGTGATCGCCTCGGCTACCTGGTGGCCGAGGCGCGCCAGCGGGTTGAGCGAGTTCATCGGCTCCTGGAAGACCATGCCTGCCGACGTGCCGCGCAGCGCCTGCAGCGTGGCCGGCCCGGCGGAGTTGACCTCCACGCCGTCGAGCACCACGCGTCCCTCGGCCTGCGCGCCGGGCGGCAGCAGGCCGAGCAGCGACAGCGCGGTGAGCGATTTGCCCGAGCCGCTCTCGCCCACCAGTGCCAGGGTCTCGCCGCGGTCGAGGTGGAAGGAGATGTCGGCCACCGCGGTCCGCTCGCCGAAATGCACGTTCAGGCCGGCGACTTCGACCAGGCTCATGATGCCGCGGTCCGGCGCGTCTTGCAGGAGCCGGCCTTGCCCTTTCCCGCGCCGCACGATCCGGCCCCGCCGCGACGCGGATCGAAGGCGTCGCGCACCGCCTCGCCGACGAAGACCAGCAGCGTGAGCATGCCGCCCAGCACCACGAAGGCGGTGATGCCGAGCCAGGGCGCCTGGAGATTGTTCTTGCCCTGGGCAACGAGTTCGCCGAGCGAGGGCGAGCCCGGCGGCAGGCCGAAGCCGAGGAAGTCCAGCGAGGAGAGGATGGAGACCGAGGCCGACAGCGTGAAGGGCAGGAAAGTCAGCACCGCCACCATCGCGTTGGGCAGGATGTGGCGCCACATCACCGCCGCATCGGAAACACCCAGCGCCTTGGCCGCGCGCACGTATTCGAGGTTGCGCCCGCGCAGGAATTCCGCGCGCACCACGCCGGTCAGCGTCATCCACGAGAAGGCCAGCAGGAACGCCAGCAGCACCCAGAACCCCGGCGTGATGATGCTGCCGAGGATGATGAGCAGGTAGAGCTGCGGCATGCCCGACCAGATCTCGATGAAACGCTGAAAGAACAAATCGATGAGCCCGCCGTAGAAGCCCTGCACCGCCCCGGCGGCGATGCCCACCACCGAGGAGACCAGCGTGAGGGTGAAGCCGAACAGCACCGAGATGCGGAATCCGTAGATCACGCGGGCCAGAACGTCGCGCGCCTGGTCGTCGGTGCCGAGCGGGTTGCGCCAGCTCGGCGCCGAGGGCGCGGGCGAGGGCAGGTTCTGCACGATGGTGCGGTAGTCGTAGGGGATCAGCGGCCACAGCGCGAAGCCGCGGGCGGCGATGGCGGCCTTCACATCGGGGGCGGAATAGTCCGCTTCGGTGGGCAGGAAGTCGGGACCGAAGGTGTCCTCCGGGAGATCCTGCACCACCGGGAAATACCAGTGCCCGGCGAAGTGCACCACCAGCGGGCGGTCGTTGGCGATGAACTCGGCAAACAGCGACAGGCCGAACAGCAGCAGGAAGATCCACAGGGAGACATAGCCTCGCCGGTGGCTGCGGAAGATCGCCCAGCGCCGCCGCGTGAGGGGCGAAAGCCTCATTCGCGCGCCTCGAAATCGATGCGCGGATCGACCACGGTGTAGAGCAGGTCGCTGACGATCTGCAGCAGCAGGCCGAGCAGGGTGAAGATGTAGAGCGTGCCGAACATCACCGGGTAGTCACGCCGGAGGGCGCTCTCGAAGCCCAGCAGGCCGAGCCCGTCGAGGGAGAAGATGATCTCCACCAGCAGCTGCGCGGAGAAGAGAATCCCCAGCAGGGCGGCGGGGAATCCGGCGACGATCAGCAGCATCGCGTTGCGGAACACGTGCCGCCACAGCACCCGCGCCTCGCTGGCCCCCTTGGCGCGCGCGGTGACGGTGTACTGCTTGCGGATCTCCTCGAGGAAGCAGTTCTTGGTGAGCATCGTGAGCGAGGCGAACCCGCCCACCACCAGCGCCACCGTGGGCAGCACCATGTGCCAGGCGTAGTCGAGCACGCGGTCGGGCCAGGGCCAGCCGGACGAGCCGGGGCTCACCAGTCCGCGCAGGGGAAAGATCTGCCAGAACCCGGTGCCCGCGAACAGCACCACCAGCAGGATGGCGAACAGGAAGCCCGGCACCGCATAGCCCACCAGCACCATCGCCGAGGTCACGACATCGAAGCGCGAGCCGTCGCGCACCGCCTTGGCCACCCCCAGCGGGATCGAAACGAGATAGACCAGCAGCGTGGACCACAACCCGAGCGAGATGGAGACCGGCAGCTTCTCGGCGATCAGCGAAAGCACGGGGCGGTCGAGGAAGAAGCTGCGTCCGAAGTCGAAATGCAGGTAGTCGCGCAGCATGTGCACGAAGCGCGTGCTCGCCGGCTGGTCGAAGCCGAACATGGCGCGGATCTGCGCGACCGTCTGCGGGTCGAGCCCGCGCGCGCCGCGATAGGGATTGCCCGCGGCCGTGCCGAGAGTGGGGAGAACGGCGGTCTCGCCACCGGGGCCGCTCATGCGTCCCATCGTCTCGCCGCGGCCGCGCAGCTGGGCGATCATCTGCTCCACCGGCCCGCCGGGGGCGAACTGCACCACCGCGAAATTGATGGCGATGATGCCGAACAGCGTGGGGATCACCAGCAGCAGCCGGCGCAGCAGATAGGAGCCCATCGGTCAGCTGCCCGCGCTCATCCGGCCGCCCGCGCCGCCTTCAGCGCGGCATCACGGGCGGGGTCGATCCACCAGGAATCGAAGATCAGGCCGGGGCGCACCTCGGCGGCCGGGCGGCAGAGGCGTTCCCAGTAGGCGACCCAGACCGAGCGAAGGTGCCAGTTGGGGACCATGTACCAGCCCCACAGCAGCACCCGGTCGAGCGCATGCGCGGCGGCGATCAGGGAGGGGCGGTCGGGAGCGGCGATGATGGCGGCGACCAGCGCGTCCACCGCCGGATCGGAGACGCCCATCAGGTTCTCGCCCCCCTCGGCGCGGGCGGATTCGCTCGTCCAGTAGAAGTTCTGTTCGTTGCCGGGACTGTCCGATTGCGGAATGACCGTCATCGTCATGTCGTAGTCGTAGATGTCGAGCCGGCGCTGGTATTGCGCGGGATCGACGGTGCGCACCGAGACCTCGATGCCCAGCCGCGCCAGCCACTGCTGGTAGGGCAGGGCCACGCGCTCCAGCGAGGCCTCGTTGAGCAGGATCTCGAAGCGCAGCGGCGCGCCGGAGGGATCGACCAGGCGGCGCTCCTTGACCTTCCAGCCGGCCTGCTCCAGCAACGCCAGCGCGGCGCGCAGCCCGACGCGGTTGTTGCCCGAGCCGTCGGTGACGGGCAGCTTGAAGGGGGTGGTGAACACCTCCTCGGGAATCTGCCCGCGCCAGGGCTCCAGCAGTGCCAGCTCCGCCTTGCCGGGCAGGCCGGAGCTGGCGAGATCGGAGTTGGAGAAGTAGCTCTCGGTGCGGGTGTAGGCGCCGTAGAACAGGTTCTTGTTGGCCCACTCGAAGTCGAAGGCCAGCGCCATGGCGTGGCGCACGCGGCGGTCGGCGAAGACGGGGCGGCGGGTGTTCATCGCCCAGCCCTGCATGCCGGTGGGCAGGTGGTGGCGCAGCGCCTCGTGCTTCACCCAGCCCTTGGCCGCGGCGGGGAAATCGTAGGAGGTGGCCCACTCCTTGGCGATGTTCTCCTGGCGGAAATCGATCTGTCCGGCCTTGAACGCCTCCATCGCCACCGTGGCGTCGCGGAAGAACTCGGTGCGGATGCGTGCGAAATTGTAGCGCCCGCGCGCGCTGGGCAGCTCGCGCGCCCACCAGTCGGGGACGCGCTCCAGGGTCAGGCTGCGCCCGAAGGCAAAGGTGCCGACGCGATACGGCCCCGAGCCGGGCGGCGGGTCGGCCAGCGGACGGTCGAAATCGCGCTTCTCCCAGAAATGCCGCGGCAGCACCGGCAGCTCGCCGAGGATGGAGGGCAGCTCGCGGTTGGTGTCGGTGAGGAAGTGGAATGTCACCTGCCCGTCATCGGCTTCCGCCTCGGTGACGCCGGCCCAGTACTGCCGGTAGCGCGGCATGCCCTTGGCCCGCAGGATATTGAAGCTCCACACCACGTCGGCCGGAGTGACCCGGCGGGCGTCGGAGAAGCGGGCGCGCGGGTCGATGTGGAAAGACACGCTGCGGCGGTCGGCGGCCACGCTGACGCTGTCGGCAATGCGGGGATAGGCGGTAAAGGCCTCGTCGGGATTGGTGGCGAGCAGGGTGTCGAACAGCTGCTGCGCCGCGGCCGGCGCCTGGCCGCGCACGATGTAGGGGTTGAAGTTGTCGAAGGTACCGACCGCGCTG
>CALNAL010000157.1 GCA_937874445.1 uncultured Acetobacteraceae bacterium
GTCAGATGTGTATAAGAGACAGCAACAGATCCGAGGTTGTCGTCTCGTCGGCAGCGGTCTGCAGCGCCCGTGACACCGCCTCGGTGTGCGCCGTCCCCGATTCCATCGGCCCCGATGCCGTCCGATTCGGCATTACCAGGACGTGTGGCACTATCTCGCATGTCGCAGCCATGTCGCGTCTCCCGACCCGTGAATGGCCAGCCTGCCGCCGGAGCTCAAACAGGAACCCAGGGCAGGGACCCAAAGAAGGCGACATCTTGCTCCTGTCCATGCGACACCATGATCGCGCGTGGATGAATTTTTCCTAAAAAACAACGGCGGGAGCTGCCCCCCGCCGTTGCCACGTCGCGTGCCGGAATGGCCGGCCCAGTCAGTCGTCTCAGTAGCGGTATTCGTGGGGCTTGAATGGGCCCTCGACGGTCACGCCGATATAGTCCGCCTGCTCCTTGGTGAGCTTGGAGAGCTTGGCGCCGACCTTGGCGAGATGCAGTTCGGCCACCTTCTCGTCGAGCTCCTTGGGCAGCACGTAGACTTTTCTCTCGTACTTGCCCTGGGGGGCATTCCACAGCTCGATCTGCGCCAGCACCTGGTTGGAAAAGGATGCGCTCATCACGAAGCTGGGGTGGCCGGTGGCGTTGCCGAGGTTCACCAGACGCCCCTCGGAGAGCACGATCAGCCGTTTTCCGTCGGGAAACACGACCTCGTCCACCTGCGGCTTGACGTTCTCCCACTTGAAGTTACGCAGCGCCGCGATCTCGATCTCGGAATCGAAGTGCCCGATGTTGCACACGATGGCGCGGTTCTTCATGCGCCGCATGTGCTCCAGCGTGATCACGTGGACGTTGCCGGTGCAGGTGACGAAAATGTCGCCCAGCGGGGCGGCCTCTTCCATCGTCACCACCTCGTAGCCCTCCATCGCCGCCTGCAGCGCGCAGATGGGGTCCACCTCGGTGACCAGCACGCGGCAGCCGGCGTTGCGCAGCGAGGCGGCCGAACCCTTGCCCACGTTGCCGAAGCCGCAGGTCACCGCCACCTTGCCGGCCATCATCACGTCGGTGCCGCGGCGGATGGCATCCACCAGGCTCTCGCGGCAACCGTAGGTGTTGTCGAACTTCGACTTGGTCACGCTGTCGTTGACGTTGAAGGCCGGCACCAGCAGCGTGCCGTTGTGTGCCATCTCGACCAGGCGGTGCACGCCCGTGGTGGTCTCCTCGGAGAGCCCGCGGACTTCCTTGAGCATCTCGGGGTGCTTCTCGTGCATGACGTGGGTGAGGTCGCCCCCGTCATCGAGGATCATGTTCGGGGTCCAGCCGTTCGGCCCGTGAAGGGTCTGCTCGATGCACCACCAGAACTCCTCCTCGCTTTCACCCTTCCAGGCGAATACCGGCGTGCCGGCGTCGGCGATGGCGGCGGCAGCCTGGTCCTGCGTCGAGAAGATGTTGCACGACGACCAGCGCACCGTGGCGCCCAGCGCTTCCAGAGTCTGGATCAGCACGGCAGTCTGGATGGTCATGTGCAGACAGCCGGCGATGCGTGCCCCCTTGAGCGGCTGCTTCGGGCCGAACTCGCGGCGGAGGGCCATCAGGCCCGGCATTTCGTCCTCGGCCAGGGAGATCTCCTTGCGGCCCCATTCGGCCAGCGAGATGTCCTTGACCTTGCAATCCGTGTTGACGGCCATTGCGTCGCTCCCAGCAATTCGAAGGGAGGCGATATATAAGGATAACTTGATGTGTGCAACCGGTCCGCAGCTTCTCTGACTTTGCGCGCCGGCCGCGTCGGCGTAATCTGCCCCGTGTTGTCCGCAGCGAACACGTCCGGAGAAGACACCATGGACATCAAGCCGACCCTCTTGACCGAACTGGAACGCCAGACCCGCAAGGTCGAGGAATTGAGGAAACGTGGCTATTCCCGCCCCGAGATCATCGCAGCGATGGGGCTGAGCCCCACCCAGGCCGGGCGGCTGCTCGGCCCCGCCGCAGCCCGGTCGGCCCTGCGCGCACCACCGCCTGATGCGCTTACCGTCTGATGCCCGGGGGTATCAGGCCGCCGCTTTTTCCTGGGGAGGTGTGCGCCGCACGCGCAGGCGGCGGATATGGCGGGCATCGGATTCGAGGACGCGGAACTCGACGCCGGAGGGATGACCGATGACCTCGCCGCGGGCGGGGACGCGGCCAGCAAGGGTGAACACCAGGCCACCAACGGTGTCGATATCGGCCTCGCGCTCGTCCTCGGTGAGCACCGGGCCCATGCGGGTCTCGAATTCCTCTACCGGCAGGCGGGCGTCGATGTCGAGCGAGCCGTCGGGGCGTTCGCTCACCAGCGGACCCTGTACCTCGTCGTGCTCATCGGCGATGTCACCGACGATCTCCTCCACCAGGTCCTCGATGGTCACCAGGCCATCGATGCCGCCGTATTCGTCTACCACCAGAGCGAGGTGCATGCGGGCCTGGCGCATCTGCAGCAGCAGGTCGAGCACCGGGATCTGCGGGGCGATCATCAGCGGTCGGCGCAGCACCGTTTCCAGGCGGAATTCCTCGGGGCGGCCGACATAGGCGAACACGTCCTTGAGGTGGACCATGCCGACAATGTCGTCGAGCTGCTCGCGATAGACCGGCATGCGCGAGTGGCCCTCGCGGCGGAACTGATCGATCGCCTGCGCCAGGGTCACGCCGATCTCCATGCCGATGATGTCGGCGCGGGGCACCATTACATCGTCAGCGGTGGTGCCGCGCAGGCGCAGCACGTTGGCGATGAGTGCGCGTTCCTGGCGGTCGAGTTCGGGTTTCTCGCCCGGAACCGGGGGTTCCTCGGCCGCCTCCTGGACCAACTCGGCAACTGTCTCTTATACACATCTGACGCTGCCGACGAAGGCTTAGGTGTAGAT
>CALNAL010000158.1 GCA_937874445.1 uncultured Acetobacteraceae bacterium
CACCACCCCCGACCAGGCCTTCCCCTCCACCGCCACCCGCGTGCAGGCGGCAGTGGGCGCCGGCGGGTTCGCCTTCGACCTCACCGCGGCGTGCAGCGGCTTCATCTACGCGCTTTCCATGGCCGAGGCGCTGATCCTCGTCGGCAAGGCCCGCTGCGTGCTGGTGATCGGCTCGGAGGTCTATTCGCGCATCCTCAACTGGCAGGACCGCACCACCTGCGTGCTGTTCGGCGACGGTGCCGGCGCCGTGCTGCTGCGCGCCGGCAGCGGGGTGGGGGCGGGGGCGCGCGGCGTGCTCTCCACCCACCTGCACAGTGACGGCCGGCTGGGCGATGCCCTCTACGTGGACGGCGCCGTCGGCCGCCCCGACCGTCCCGGCACGCTGGTGATGAACGGCCGCGAGGTGTTCCGCCACGCGGTGACGCACCTGTCGGAAGCGGTCAACGAGGCGCTCGCCACCCACGGCCTGACTGCCGCCGACATCGACTGGCTGGTGCCCCATCAGGCCAATGCCCGCATCATCGACGGCGTGGCCCGCCGCCTCGGCCTGCCGCCCGAGAAGGTGATGATGACCGTGGACCGCCACGCCAATACCTCCGCCGCCTCCATCCCGCTGGCGCTGGCCGAGGGATGGCGGGAGGGGCGTATCCGTCCGGGGCAGCTGGTGTTGATGGAGGCCCTCGGCGGCGGACTCACCTGGGGCTCGGCCCTGGTTCGGCTCTGAAGGGCCATCTTCCGTCGGCTGGGGCGCAACTGGTTGATATTTGAGCATTGACGAGTCGCGCCGGTGTTTCTAGCGTTTGCGTCATGAATACCATCACCCGCGCGCACCTCGCCGAGAGCATTTACGCCCAGGTGGGGCTTTCGCGAAACGAATCGGCGGATCTGCTGGAAACCGTGCTGGAGCGGATGGCGACGGCGCTGCAGGCCGGGGAATCCGTCAAAATCAGTGGGTTTGGAACCTTTTCTGTGCGTCAGAAGGGGCGGCGGATCGGCCGCAACCCGAAGACCGGAGTCGAGGTGCCGATCCTGCCGCGGCGGGTTCTGGTTTTTCGGCCCAGCCAGGTGCTGAAGGCGCATGTCAATCACGCCCCGCCGCCAAGTGAGGGCGGAGACGACGAATGAGCGGCAGCGACGCACCCGACGAGGGTGACGGCGGGCGGGCACGTCCCAAGAAAGCGCCGAATGCCTTCCGCACCATCAGCGAGGTGGCGGACGAGCTGCATATTCCGCAGCATGTCCTGCGCTTCTGGGAAACCAAGTTTCCCCAGGTGCGACCGCTGAAGCGGGGAGGCGGACGGCGCTACTACCGCCCCGATGATATCGCGCTGCTGCGGCGCATCTCCGACCTGCTGTACATCCAGGGCTATACGATCAAGGGCGTGCAACGCCTGTTGCGCGAGGGCGGCGGGCAGCTTTCCGACGACATTCCGCCGGCCTCCGCCGAGGAGCGCGCCGAGGCGGACCGCGAGTCCGAGTCCGTGCCGGCCGCCGTGCCGCTGGAGGATCAGCTGCCGATGCCGGGCCTGGAAGTACAGACGACTCCGCGCCCCGCGCGCCCGCGCGAGAGCGAGGCCGACCGGCTGCGGGCGGTGCTGGCCCAGACGCTCAGCGAATTGGAGGCGTTGCGGGCATTGCTGCTCTGACGGTGCAGAAGGCGCGTTGCACCGCGGCGGCGACGCTGCTAGAGACTGCGCCACGGCCGGAGCGTAGCGCAGTCTGGTAGCGCATCAGTCTGGGGGACTGGGGGTCGTGGGTTCGAATCCCGCCGCTCCGACCATTCTTTCCAATTAAGTTACTTACCCCTGCTTCCACGTTGCCCTTTGTTGGAAGCGCAGCAACATGTTTCCCCCATTTTTCCCGTCCTGACGATTGGTTGATGCCGGCCATGGCCGCTCCATAGGCTGGGCCCTTCCCATCCCGGCCGCATAAGCCCTTTCGCATCCTGAGAGCACCGCGCCGGCCGAGCTCGCCCCGGGGCCGGCTCCGATGGTCATTATCACGCGGCGAGGCGCTCCGGCTCGCTGGCCGAGTCGACGCTGGCCCGCATGATGAAGGTGGTGGCGCCGGAGGCCTTGGCGGCGGCCGTCAGCAGCGCCTTGCTGTTGGCGCGCAGGAGGGCGCGCCAGTGCGCCAACCCCAACTCGGCCATGACGAACACCGAACATAGCTCCGCCACCAGCTCCTCGGCCGCGTAGGCGGCATCGCCGAACCGAGATCTGAGGTTGCGGGCGAGTCGGCGCTCGTGGCCGGTGGCGTGGCCGAGCTCGTGGAACGCAACGCGGTGGAGTAGAACGCCTCAGTCGCGGTGGCGTCGCCGACAGGGCGGAACAGGTTGCGGTCCGGCAGGTGCACACTGTCGGTGGAGGGGCGATAGAAGGCCTGGGCACTCCCATAGTGGATCGGCACGGCCATCCCCCACAGGATCTGCTCGACATGCTTGATGTGCTGGGCCAAGTTGGGCCGCTCGACATGCGACAGGTCGATGCCGTCGCACTGTGCCACATTGAAGACCGTGTAGACCTTGAGGTAGGCGCCGGTCCGGGGCTCGCTCGTGTCGCGCTCGTATTGGCCGAACCTGATGACGTGCGTGCCTTGCTCGCCGGCGCGGACCTGCGCGCCGATCTGTTGCGCCTGCTTGTAGGTCAGCCACAGGCCGTGGGCGTAGCCGCGCTCGGCAGCCGCAAACCAAAGTTGCAGGACGTTCGGGCCGCGAGAGCAAGCCCGGGCTGCGTGGTTGGTGGGCAGCCCGGAGATTGCCGCCGTGTGCCATGGCCTGGTCCGCGCCTCGCCGGTCACCAGACCGGCCTCGATGGCACGCACGACCTTGTCGGTCGGTTTCTGATGGATGTCTTGCATCGTCTGTCCCCGCTCGGCGCGGCTCCCCATGAGCGGCGCTCACAAGGGTGTCGTTGTCGGTGCCGGCAGCCCCCGGGGGTATCTGTCCAATGGTGGCCCTGCCACGCCCCCGGTCGGCTACGGCGGGCATATTGAGGCAGGTCGGGGGTTTCGATCAGCCGGGCCTGGAGGTCTCGAAAGACATCCACACCATCATGAGGACGCGTGATCCTCGGATGTGGAAAGTCTCCATGAGCGATCTATCTGATTTCCCAGAGCCAATACTCTCGGTGCCGCTAAGCACGTTCCTGAGCCCGTGCGTCTTGAAATCCCTGTCGAGAGCGTACAGCAGCTATGGAAAGCGCTGACGCAGATCGAAGTGGCGGCGGAACTTGGCCTGCACGTTCTGGCCAAGGCTGATACCTTCGGCGAGGCGGAGGCGGTCAGGGGCTTGAGGGGCATCCTCGCTGCTGCGGTGAACTGCATCGCCGACGCGGCAACGCCCCGTAGCAAGTAGGACCGGCTCGGCCGGCGGGAGGTCACCGCCGGCCGGCTCGCCCAAGACGGTCCCTGCGTCCCGTGGTCACGCGGCGGACGTCGCTGCATTTCGTCGGCGCTGGCGAGAAGTGGTGCTTATTGTCTACCCCACTTTCCCAGCATAGCAGGTCAGGAATAAAGATTGGGTTAGAACGAGGGGGAATGGTGCCAAGGACAGAATCACATTTGAATTAATTACATGAGAAGGTACGATAATCCGAATGTGAAATTTTCGGATATCCCCCCAGTACCCCCAATTTTTGCCGTGGCATTAGGGCTGGGCGTTGCCTGACTCGCCTGCCAGACTGGGGATGGTGGATATTTCTTGTGTCAGGCGCAACAATCCGTGTGGACAGCGAGGAGGGGTTGTCCACAAATAGACGGCTATTGCGTAATGTTTGTGAATCCAGATTCAGTGGGGCCATTTCGCCATGCACGGGGCTGATCAGGTCAGGATTTTATTGTTCCGTGAGAATCAGATCCTGAGTTTCGGCCGAGAGGCAGGGGCGCGGGCAGGTTTGGTGTTCCCCCTGCATGCTTGTTAATCTGGTCACGCAGATCCTGTCGCTTACGCCGCGGGGGCTCAGCAGCGATCAATTGCTGGGACGAATTCGTGGTGGAGGATTGCGACCTTCCGCCGGAGAAATCGCCGAGACACTGGCCTTCTTGTCAGACAGCGGAGTGATTGCGACGGCCGCAGGGCGCTGGCGGCTTGCCGAAGTGCGGCGGAATGCAGCTTCTCCGGGGACGGTGGGCGGCACGGCATCCCCCGTCGTCTCTTCGCCCGGCACGAGGCTTCGCGCGATCGCCCTGGGGGCGCTTCCTCCCAGGCAGGGGGGGGCAGATGCTCCCTCCCCAGACGATGAGGCTGCTGACAGTGAACCACGCGCCGATGCCGACTGGAATAAGCTTCTGGCCTATTATGCCGCCACCCAGAGGCTCGATCCACGCGGCGTCGTGGATGAACGGATCGATCGGCATGGCCAGTCCTGGCATCTGATTCGCGCCAATGGGAGCTGGTGGCAGGCGGAAGCTATGGAGTGCCCGGCCGACGCGTTGCCTCCGAGCTTCCGCGAAGCCTTGTCTCGACGCTCCGGCTCGAGCTGTAGCCTTGGTTACCCAATCGGCGTGTTCGAGAGCGAGGGCGGTGGCGATATCGTGCCGGCTTTGTTGCTGGCCGCCTCGTTTTGTTTCACAGGAACGAAATTCCGCGTTGAGATTGCTGATAGCGCGCCGGTGGCCAATCCTCGCTGGCTCGAACTGGCGGCGCGCCAGCTGAAGGGACGGCGGAAGGAGCAGCTTTTGGAGGCGCTCTTCCCGGAGGGCGAGGAGGACCAGTTTCTGGAGGTTGTCCGCCGACTTGCCAATAGCGCCGCGACTTTGGCCAGAGCCCCCCTGCAGCCAGGCCAGCTGGATGTTGAACTGGAAACTGGCGAAGCGGGACATCACAACCTCGCCGCGCTTTTCCTTCCAACCTCCGCCAGTTTTACTCAGGGGGCCGAGCGTGACCTGGAGGCTATGGCGGCCTGGCCCGAGGAGAAGCTGCGAAAGACTGCCTTGTGGTCATTGCTGGGCCCGGATGGGGCTGGCGTGGAGCCGGTCGGGCAGTCTCCCGCGCCGTGCGGGCCGAGGCCGCTGACACACGGCCAGTATAACGCCGCCGCCGCTGCGCTGACCCGTCCAGTCAGCGTCATCCAGGGGCCGCCGGGGACGGGAAAGAGCGAGGTCATCCTGACCTTGCTGAGCTCGATCGTTCTGGCTGGCGGCAGCGCGCTGCTGGTCTCGAAGAATCATCGCGCCCTCGACGAGGTGGAGCAGCGCTTGCGCCCGCTCGCCGGTGAGGCGCCGCTGCTGATCCGCGCGCGCGACGCCGATGGCGAGCGCGACGTGAAATTTGAAGATGCATTGCAACTCCTGGCCGTGGGCGAAACGCAGGATGCCTTGGAGGCGGGGGAGGAGAGCGTTGCGGGGCTGCGGGAAAAGTCCGACCGGCTTCTTGCCGCCCACCAGGCGAGGGCGGACTGGATCGCGCTTAATTTGCAGCTTTGCGAAGTGGTTGATCGCCTGGGGCGGTGGGAGGACGAAGGGCCCGCCCGGACAGAGCGGGAAGCAGGATGGCGCGCCAGGCTGACGGTCTGGTTGGGCTCTCTGTGGCGGCGCCGATCCACCGAGGGAGGAACTGATTACGCCACGCTGGTCCGCAGCGAGCGGGATTTGCGCCGAGGCGTTGAGACGACGAGCGAGATCGATGCGGACAACATCGAGACGCTGGCTGCGCTCGTCGCGCAGGAATTTCCCGAGGTGATGGAGCGTTGGGCCCGGCACATCACCCGGCCGAGCCAGGAGGAGCGGAAGATCCTGGTTGACTGCCGGCAGGCCCTGCAATTTGCCCGCAATGGACAAATGCCCGAGGCGGCAAGCCGCCTGATGCTGCGCCACCGTCCGATCTGGGCGGTTAGCACACTCTCGGCTCCCGCCCGCGTGCCGTTGATCCCGGCTCTATTTGACTATGTCATCTTCGATGAAGCCAGCCAATGCGACATCGCATCTGCGCTGCCATTGATGGCACGAGCGAGACGTGCGGTGGTGGTCGGCGACCCCATGCAGTTGAGATTCATCCCCCAGCTGTCCCTCAACCAGGAACACGCCCTGATGGATGCCGCCGGCCTGGGGAAAGCGGGACGCCACATTGTCGCGCAAAGCGCCAATTCCCTATTCGATTTTGTCGATCGGCGCCCGCGTGTGGACAGGCATTTCCTGTCCGATCAGTTCCGTTCCGATCCGGAAATTGTGTCGTATCTCAACACCGAGTTCTACGAAGGACGCCTGGTCGCCGCCCAGACCCGGAACCGTCCGCCGAACGGATTCAAGCCCGGACTGGCGTGGCACGATATCGACGGGCGAACGACCCGCGAGGAAGGGGGCAACGTCAACCACGCGGAAGCCGAGGCCGTGGTGAAACTGGTGATCACCATGATTCGCGACCGGAGCTTCGATGGCAGCATAGGGGTGATCTCCCCTTTCAACGCGCAGGTCGGACTGCTGATGCGTCGCATCAAGGACTCGCTCAGCGAGGCGGAGAGGAGCAAGGTTTTCGTCTCGACGATCGACAAGGCCCAGGGGGGAGAGGCGGATGTCATTCTTTTCTCGGTAGTGGTCGGCCCGGGCGCTGAGCGTGGGGCGCTGACGTTTTATTCCCGCGAGCGACGGCGGTTGAACGTCGCCATCAGCAGGGCGCGGGCGCTTTGCCTGGTGGTGGGAAATCGGAATTACGCCGGTTCCTGCGGGGTTCCCACTCTGGAGAGGTTGGCGCGCAGCAGCGAGCACAAGCCGCGCCCGCGTGATGGCTTCGACAGCGAGTGGGAACGCCGGCTGGACAAGGCGTTGCGCCAGCATGGGCTGGAACCGTTCCCGCAATACCCGGTTGGCAGCCGCTTTCTTGATCTCGCCCTCGATCCCGGAGGGAAAAAGATCGATGTCGAGGTGGACGGCCGTCGCTGGCACACCGACGCCGATGGCAACCGCAAGGTCGCTGATCTGCTGCGCGACCGGCAAATGATAGCGCTCGGCTGGACCGTGCGCCGTTTTTGGGTTCACGAATTGGCCAAAGACATGGAGAGCTGCGTTGAGCGCATCAAGCGAGACCTCCAATAGTATTGAGCGTCCAGCCTCATGGAAGGCCAGTTGGTTGGCGCTCGCGCTGATCGTTGCATTGTTTGTCCTAATCGGGGCTGCCATATTCGGGATCCTGGGAGAACAACGCTGGTTGGACGGACAGCGGGCGGAAATTTCCCAGGGGAAAGCCTCGGTCGAGGCCGATCGTGCTTTCGCCGTGGCGGAGGCGGCGCGCGCAAAGCAGCTCTTACTGGAGGTCGCCGATCTCGCCAACCAGCGCAAGGAGCTGCAGAGCAAGATCAACGGACTCACGCCGGTCGTAGCGGATCTTGAGGCCCAGCAGCATCTGCGGAACCAGGCACTGGATGATCTGGCCAAGGCTCGTCGGGCCCAGGTGGATGCCGAGGACGCACAGAAGCGTGCTCAGGAGCAGACAACACGCCTCGGCGCCCAGGTCACGCAGCTGAATGCTGGTGTACAGACGGCTCAGGCCAGTCTGGATCAACTCAATCACCAAAAGGCGTCTTTTCAGAGCGACATTGCGCAGCTTCTGGATGCTCGCCGGGCGGCGGGCTCTGCCGCCCAGAAGGCGGCGGGCGAGGCCGCGACCGCGGACCAAGCCCTCAGGGTAAAGCAGGCGAGTGTTGATGCCGCCCAGGCGAAGCTGGCCCAGGTCCTGACCCAGGAATCCGCCGCGGAGACGCAGCGCAATTCCGCCAGCGCCAGCGCAAAATCCGCCCAGGACGATCTTGCCCGCAGCCAGGCGCAGCTAGCGTCGGTCAAGTCTGACATCACCAAATTCTCCCAGCAGCGGTCCAGTGTCCAGGCTGGCCTGCAGCAGGATCAGCTGACCGCACAGGCGGCTGAGACACAGACCCAGAGCGCCACGTCTGCACGGCAGAAAGCGGAATCCGATGCCGCCGCCGCCGCGCAGGCCCTTAAGGCGAAGCAGGCCGATCTCGATACGGTCCAGGCGAAGCTGAATGCCGAGCAGGCACAACAAGCCGCGCTCGACGCACAGATCGCCAGCCGGCAGGACCAACTCGGAAAGCTGCAGGATCAGATCACGCAGCTGGGTGCACAACGCGACAGTTTTGCGGCGGCGCGCGACAAGATGTTGAGGGATCTTGCCGGGGCCGAGGCCCAATTGCAGACGACCAATAATCGGCTTGATAGCGTGCGGGCCCAACTTGCCGCCCACGCAAATGAGAGTCAGGTCCCGGTCGTGCCGCCTTCGGCCGGCGGAGAAGGTGGAGCGACGAAATGACCGCGGTTCTTGCGTCCTTCCCGTTGTTGATGTTGCTCTGCTTGGTCGCGCTCCTGGCGCTGTGCGTCGTCATGGCCGTTGTTACGTGGTCTTTTGATCTGCGCCACTCGCGGCTGACTCAGGCGACGAAGCTGGAGGATCTTGAGCAGAAACTTGTCCTGGAGAGCGCGAGGCTCGTCGAAAAACAGGCCGAACTCCAGGAATTGGAGCGCAAGATCCAGGATCGCGACCGCCTGGCCGCGGAGGCTGCGGCCTTGAGGGATCTCATCGACACGCTCAAGGCCGAGTTGGCAGGCATGGCGGGGGACAGGCACGCGATCGAAGAGCTGAAGGGTGAGGCAGCTCAGGTCGCAGAGGAATACGCTCAGAATTGCGAGAAGCGCGATGCGGTGCTGCGGGAGCTCAAGGCGGCGGAACAAGCCACTTTGGAGCTAGAGCGTCGTGCCGAGGCATTGCACAGGGAGTTGGAGCAGCAGCCGGAAAACATCGAAGAGCTTCGCAGGCAACGCGATGACTTGAAGAGCGAACTTGACGGGCTGCAAGGAGAGCGTGTTGCCTTGTTGGCGGCGCGCCAGGAAGCGACGGAGCTGGCCACCCACAAGGCCGGCCTGCAGGGGGAATTGGAGCAGCTGCAGGCCCATATTCCAGAGATGCGTCAGCGTGCCGAGGCCTTGAGGGCCGAAATCGACGAGATGAATGGCGAGCAGGCTCTCCTGCTGGCAGCGCGTCAGGAGCGAGAGGAGCAGGCTGCCCGCAGGGCTGGCCTGCTGGAGGAATTGGCGCGATTGGAGCGTCTTGTGGCGGAAACCCGGGCGGGGTTCGAGGCCGATCAGAAGCGCCGGGAGGAACTGGTGCGGGATATCGCCCTCCTTCACTCCAGCAAGAACCAGGCGGCTGGGGCCGTGGAAGAGGCCGAGAGGAAGTCCGACAGGCTCCAGGCGCGGCAAGCCGCTCTGGAAGAGGAGATTCGAGGGCTCCTGTCGCAGAAGGATCAGAACGGGACAGAAGGGACCTCTCCGGACGGCGGCAATCTCGACGATCTCAAACTGCTTCCCCAATGCCTCAGGGGGGTGGCCACCGAGCCAAGGGAGAGACAGATCGAGAGCGACGCACTGGAAAATGTTGTCCTCTCTTTGAAGAAGCGCGAACTGAAATACAGCGATCGCGCCCTGCGGGCTTTCCATACCGCACTGAAGATCAACGACATCTCGCAAATGACCGTGCTGGCCGGCGTTTCGGGAACTGGCAAGAGTCTTTTGCCACGATGCTATGCCGAGGCGATGGGGATCCATTTTCTGCAAATCGCGGTGGAGCCGCGGTGGGACAGTCCTCAGGATATGCTTGGATTTTACAACTATGTTGAGCAGAAATTCCGTGCAACCGAGCTCGCACGTGCCCTGGTGCAGATGGACCCGTTCAACACGTCGGGGCTGGCCGAAACACCTTTCAAGGACCACGTCCTACTGGTTCTTCTCGACGAGATGAATCTCGCGCGGGTCGAGTATTATTTTTCCGAATTTCTTAGCCGTCTTGAGGTGCGGCCTGCGCGCCGGGACGTGGGAGACGAGAGCAAGCGCCGGGACGCTTGGCTGCCGGCCGATATTCGCGGCGCCAACACCGCACCGATCAATCTGTTCCCTTCTCACAATGTCCTGTTCGTCGGGACGATGAACGACGATGAAAGTACCCAGTCCTTGTCGGACAAGGTTCTGGATCGCGCCAATGTCATGCAATTTGCGGCGCCGAAACAATTTGCTAAGCCCTCCCAGCAATCCGCTCCGCCGGCTGGCGATGGCTACAGGTCGGTTGCCAGCTGGGAATCATGGATCTATCCGGCGGACAAACTGCAGGGCGGCGAGCGGGCCATCGCCGAAGGAGTGATCCAAAAACTCGCCGCCATCATGGAGGAGTTCGGCCGTCCCTTCGGCCATCGTTTGAACGAGGCAATGCTGACCTACGCGGCGAACTACCCGCTCCGTTCCGGGCAAGACATCGCTGTTCCCCTGGCCGACCAGATCGAATTCCGTATTCTCCCCAAGCTACGCGGGATTTCGATCGAGGAGCACCGGGGGGGCTTCGATCAGCTGGAAGAGCTGCTACGAGGCAATCTCCGCGATGGAAATTTTTCAGATCGTCTGCAGGATATGGTTGATCGTCAGGGACGTGAATCCGGCCTGTTCAACTGGCGTGGCCTCGAGCGGACATAAGGCAGCGGGATGTCGCTGTCTGTGCTCTTCCGCCCTTGGGCGTGGCTCAGTCCAACCGCCCGGCACCGGGTCGATCTCGGTGCGGGAAAAGCGCCGTTGCTCGATTTGGCGGCAGAGGCGGTTTGGCTCGCGTTGAATGAGGGGGAAGATCCTCAGCTCGACAGGCGGCGCGATTCCTGTTGTCCCGCCTGGCCCGCGCGGCGGGAGAAGGCCCTGGACGTCAGGGGCTACATCCTGCCTATCCCGCTGCGGCGGAGCTGCGTTGAGCTTTGGGCCGGAACTGCGGTGGCGCGTCTCGATTACGCCGGATTTCCTGAGCGCCCGGAGGAGGGCGCGGAGGATGCGGAAGATGCAGCGCGCGTGCTCCTTGATCGCGTCAAGGCGGTGTGGGCACGGTTGCGTGAGGTCGAGACCACGCTTGCTGATCCGGAACGGGTTTGGGAGCGGTTGGCGGAGAAATGGCTAAGCGGGGAGAGCGCATTATCTCCCGAGATGGACATCATCGTGCGGCATGCCCGCAAACTGCCCCGGTTGCTCGACCCGCTCGGCCGCAATCCAAGGCGCATCCTGCGGCGGTCTTCGCGTCAGGTCCCGCTCGACCGTGTCCAGGAGCTTGACCGCAAGGCGATGGCTTGGCTCGCCCGTCAGCCTGGTGAGACGATCGCTGAGCGTGCGGGCGACCGCCAGCGCATCGAGGCAGTGACCCGGCTTGAGAATTTCAACACGCTGGAGAACCGGGTGCTGGCGAGCTATGTCCAGCTCGCCCAACGTGTCGCACGCGATTATCGCGCCCAGTACAAGGGAGGGGATGCCTCTGGCCGGGTGCGCAGCGTCCGACTTTTCGGCCAGCGCTGTGGCAGCCTTGCACGCGATTTGCGCGCCCGCGGCGTGCAGGTGCTCACTACGGGCGTCGTACCGAATTTTGTGTTGCAGAACAATCGGAACTACCACGCGGTCTGGGAGGCCTGGGGGGCGCTTCTTCATCGTGAGCGGGTACTGGATGAGCTGTGGCGCTGGCAGGCTCGATCCTGGGAGGAGTTCTGCGCGCTTGTGGTCGTGGTCGCGCTGCAATCCCTGCCCCAAGCCCGCTTGATCGCCGCGTCGCCGCTGATTTTTCGCGAGGAGCAGGAGCGCGGGTGCTGGATCCGCCACGTCAATCCCCTGGCGGTGTTTCACTTGCCGGATTCTCAGGTCACGATCGAGGTCAGCTACCGGGCAGCGATGGGCAGCACGTTGGAAATATTTGCCGCGCCGGTCTGGTTGCGGCTGGGGCGGACCGGTGGTGGAGATTTTCTCTCGCGCTGGGCGGTCTGGCCGATTTGGACCGCGGCAGGCGGTCTTGTGCCCGGCGAGGCGGAAGAGGTTGCGGAACTTGTTCCCTCGGGCCGATCTGAGCACATGAAAGGCGGCATTGTTCTGAGGCCGGTCCAGATTAATGGCGCCGCGGAGCAGGAGTGCCGGGACAGTGCGGGGTGTTTCACACTCGGGGCGTCGGGAGATGCGTTGCGGGACGCTGTGCTTAGGGTGCGTGCGTTCATGGATGAGGTGGTTCTGAAATGAGCCGCCATATTGTCGGCCTCGATCTCAATGGCTGGCGCGATTTTGGCTGTCGGGACTGGAATGTCGATGACCCCGGCCTGCTTCCCGACGTTCCCTGCCTAATCGAAGGCGGAAGAGGTTCGGTGGTCGTGAATACCGATGTCTCCGGGGAATGGGTCGGTGGGCCACAGGCTATTCTCTCTCCGATTGGGCGGGGAAGCGGGTGGGGGGAGATCGGCCTCCCGTCCCGCCGACGCGCCCTAGTCGACCTTTGGCGAGAGTTTCTCGAAGAGGACAAGGATCCCACGATCGGAGTGGGATTCTCAGCCGTGGCAGAGTCTCTAGCCAGGCAGGCCGATGAGGTGGTGTTCTGCATGCCCGATGTGGCGGCGATGGACGAGGCGCGGCAGGATGAGCTGCTCAAGGCGCTGCGTGGCTATCGTCGACCGCGGCCGACGTTGCTGTGGCGTTCTGTTGCTGTCGTGCTCGACCTGCTGGATGGCGGGGAGAACGATGGGGCGCTCAAAGAGGATATGCGCATCGCCCTCCTGACCCATGGCTCGGCGGGGTTCGAACTGCAGCACTTTCAACTACGCTCGCTGCCCGAGGCTGGGAGGAGATTGACGCCGGAGCGGGATGGCACAGGGGCCGTGCTCGCCCCCGAACTCGGTCTCTCGCGTCTGCTGGCTTTGGCTGGAAAGGCGGTCGGGGGAGCCAACCCAGCCTTGCGGGAACGACCGTGCGAAGCGCCACGCATGCCGATCGACCTTCTATTTGCGGATGATGAGCCCGGCGAGGAGATCGTCCGCCGTGACACCGGCGACTGGCTTGCGCTGCGCCCGCCGGTCGGTTTTACCCTTTCCAATGTGACGCCGCTTGAACTTGAAGATTTGTCCGCGGATCTGTTTTTGCTCGATACGCCGCTGCCGGCGCGACATGAGGCGTGGTTGAAAGCTTGCCTGCCAAATCTCGCTTGGCACCGCGCAGCGCCGGGAGCGGCCGCGCGCGGGGCGCTGTTTGCGGGGCGGCGGATCCAGTGCGGAATTCCACATTATCTCGATCATCTGGACCAGATTGCTCTGGCGGTGCTCGGGATGGACGGCCCCCTCTTCGAGGATCTGATTCCGCCGGACGCCGTCGTGGCGGGCAATCGAGAATATGCCCCTGCCCCGATCACGAGCCTGGCCTGGAGTGCGGGCATGACCCGTTCGAAATTCTTTATTCGCAAGGGAGAGAGGGAGATCCGCCGCTGGGAATCGCCCGAGATTGCAGCTCCCGATGACGCCCAGAGACTCGAGGTCCATCTGCGCCAGAAACCGGCCCAGGGGAGGGCTCGACTGACCGTGACCGCACCGGATTGGGAGTTGTTGCGCCGCTCGCCGATTCATCTCGATTGGGAGGGGATGGCGTTGGAAGAGCGCAGCGAGGCGGAGATTTTGAAATCGCTGGAACGTCCGCCGCCAGCGGTACCGCAGCGGATTTGTTACCGGCCGCATATCGGATTGTGGGATGGGTCGCTTTCCTGGCCGAGATTGATCGCGCCGCTAGATCGGGTGGATATCGATGACCCCGACAGCCTCGGGCGGCTTGTCACCTGGTTGCGCAGCCGGAGGATCATCGAGGGGGGCACCTGCACCCCAGTCGGGTCAGACGGGGATCTGCCGCCAGGGCTCGATTCGAGTATGCGGAACCGCTTCGACGAAATTCTGCGCCAGCTTGCCGAACAACTGCTCCGCAACATCCGACGAAATGTTGCCGGGACCGATAACTTGGCGCTCCTGTGCCTCACCTGGAGCTATGCCCGCTGCCCTGCCGGCATTCAGGAGGAGCTGAGGCAGGCGGCGCGATCTGGTAGGCATCCGCTCCTGAAACCGCCCAAGGCAAAACGTGTCGTCATCCAGGGGCTGGGGCGCGTCACGACCGACGCGGATGCGCTGGGACAATTCATCCCGCATTTCTCCGCCTACCTCAACAACAACGATTATCTGGGGGCGTTTGCGGCGCTGGTCTCGCGCCCAGCTGCTGCGCCGCTCGTGCTGGCCGAGAAAGAAACATATGCCCTCTGCGCCTCGCGGCTGAGGGAGGTTCTCGCCAGCCAGCTCGAGCAGAAGAATTTCAAAATTTCTTTCAAATACGCCTTGCTCGCTCTCGGCGGCCTTCTGCGCGTGCGAGAGGTCTCCCCCTGGGCGCTGGTGGCCGACCGTTCCCAGCAGGCCAGGGATCTGGTCAACGTGCTGGAGAAAATTGCCTCCTGCCTGACTCGGGGGGAGAGAAATATCCGGGGTCTGCAGGAAAAACGAGAGATCACCGAGGAACTGATCAAATACCTGAACGGTTCCGGAGGGGCTCCAGACATATTGGCGATCGCTGAAAATATTCCTGATTCGTGACATGCGTTCCGATGTGCGGGATGCTCTCCCCCCCCATCGAGCTTCTCCGCCACCGCGCGGAACTTCTCCAGCGCCAGTTCCGGGTTCTCGACGATTTCGGCGGCCACCTCGGCGAGCGGGGGCAGGCTGGCGGGGGCGGTGGCGGAGGCGTCCTTGAGCCAGGTGATGTCGAGGTTGAGCTTGTCGCGCGCGGCCAGCTCTTCATAGGAGAAGCGGCGGAAGCGCTCGCTTTCCGTGCGCTCGTGCCAGCGCTTCCAGGGAAGGAAGGCGGCGACAAAATCGTCGAGGTCGGAGCGGGTCAGCGGACGCTCGCGCAGGGTGAAGTTCATGTTGGTGCGGAAGTCGTAGACCCACAGCTCCTCGGTCGCGACGCGAGTGCCGGCGCGGACTCGGTCGAAGAACAGCACGTTGGCCTTCACGCCCTGGCTGTAGAAAATGCCGGTGGGCAGGCGCAGCAGGGTGTGGAGGGTGAACTCCTTCAGCAGGCGCCGGCGCAGGGTTTCGCCGGCGCCGCCCTCGAAGAGCACGTTGTCGGGCAGCACCACGGCGGCGCGGCCGCCGGGAGCGAGGATCGACATGATGTGCTGGAGGAAGTTGAGCTGCTTGTTGCCGGTGGTGACGGTGAAGTCGTCGCGCACGTAGTCCTGGCGCTCGGTATCGATGGCGCCGTTGTCGCGGACGATGCGGAAGGACTGGCGCTTGCCGAAGGGCGGGTTGGTGAGCACCACGTCGTAGGAGGCGGTGGGGCGGGCGAGCAGCGC
>CALNAL010000159.1 GCA_937874445.1 uncultured Acetobacteraceae bacterium
GGGACGGCGGCGCTCCCCCCGCGGGAGGAGCGCCGGGAAGCCTCAGCGCATGGGCGGGGCGTACATCAGGCCGCCCTTGGTCCACAGGTTGTTGATGCCCCGCGGCACGCCCAGCGGGGTGATGTTGCGGTCCCAGATCTCGCCGAAGTTGCCGACCTGCTTGATGACGTTGTAGGCGAACTTGTTGTCCACCCCGAGCGCCTTGCCCATGTCGCCTTCCAGGCCGAGGAGGCGGCGCACCTCGGGGTCCTTGGTGGAGGCCAGGGTCTCGTCCACGTTCTTGCTGGTGACCTCGTGCTCCTCGGCGATCAGCTGGGAGAAGTAGGTCCAGCGCACCAGGTCGAAGAACTTGTCGTCGCCCTTGCGGACCACGTAGGCGAGCGGCTCCTTGCTGATGATCTCGGGGAGCAGGACGAAGTCGTCCTTGTTGGGCTGGGTGGCGCGGAAGGTGGCGAGCGCCGAGCTGTCGGTGGAGTAGGCGTCGCAGCGGCCGGAGAGGAAGGCCTGCTGGATCTCGGACAGATCCTGGATCAGGATCGGCGTGAACTTCATGTTGTTGATGCGGTAGTAGTCGGCGATGGCCAGCTCGGTGGAGGTGCCGGGCTGCACGCAGATGGTGGCGCCGTCCATCTCCTTGGCGGATTTCACGCCGGAGGCCTTTTTCACCAGGAAGCCGGTGCCGTCGTAGAAGTTCACCCCGGCGAACAGCAGGCCGAGGTTGGCCTCGCGGCCGAGCGTCCAGGTGGCGCTGCGCACCAGCAGGTCGATCTCGCCGGACTGCAGGGCGGTGAAGCGGTTCTGGCTGGTCAGCGGGACGAACTTGACCTTCGTGGCGTCGCCGAGGATGGCGGCGGCGACGGTGCGGCACGAATCGGCATCGATGCCGTGCATGACGCCCTTGCTGTCGGGCAGGGAGAAGCCGGGAACCTCGCCGGCGATGCCGCAGGCCAGCTGGCCGCGGGCCTTGATGGCGTCGATGGTGGCGGAGCCGCTTCCCTGTGCGAAGGCTGCTCCGAATGAGAGCAAGAAACCAGCCAAGGTGGCGCCAAATAAGGCAATTGATTTCTTCACGGGCACTAATCTCCACAAAATACGGGAAGCCTTCCCGCCCTTCGCTCAGAAATGCGTCAATTCTGCCTTCCGGTCAATGGTGGATTGCATCCGAAGCGTAGCTGCCCGCGCCCCTCCTGTCGTGCCCACCCCTCTTGTCGTGTCCGCCCTCTTGTCGTGTCCGGCGCCATCCGCCACATCTGCCCCCATGGTGCATCTGATGAAGCTTTGCGTCGGCGCCCACGATGTCGCCGATCTGGCGGGCTGGCAGGCCGAGCGCCTCGCCGAGCACGGCGCGGTGTTCCACCTGACCCGGAATTTTCCGCGTCGGGCCGAGGAGCTCTGCGACGGCGGATCACTCTACTGGGTGATCGGCGGCGCCATGGTGGTGCGCCAGGTCATCCTGGGCATCGACCACGGGCAGTACGAGGACGGGTCCGCCTGCGCCCGCATCCAGCTCGATCCCCCCCTGGTGGCGGTGGCCGGGCGGCCGGTGCGCGCCTTCCAGGGATGGCGCTACCTGGCGGCCGAGGCGGCCCCGCCGGATCTGGCGCCCGCCGGCCCGGCCCGGGGCGAGGAGGCCCTCCCCGAGCCCCTGCGACGGACCCTGCGCGAGCTGGCCCTGCTGTAGGGAGAGGCTCGCCCGGGCCGAATTCGCTTGCGGAACAGTCGGAGGGCGGGCAAAGCTCCGTCAGGCGGTTATCCCGTGATATTCGCCTGATCCCTCAACTCGGTATTCCCGGAGCATCCCCGTGTCCACCACCCGCAGATCTCTTCTGGCGTCCCTCGGGCTGGCGTTGCCTGCCCTGCCGCTGCTCGCCGTCGAGGCCCAGGCCGCCGCCAAGAAGCCCCGCGCGAAAAAGAGCGTCGCCCACAAGAAGCCCAAGGCCCGGAAGGCCACCGCCGCACAGAGCTGACGCCCGGCTCCCACCCCGATCCGTCCCGCTCCGGGAAGGGGGCGGGACGGGCGGCTCATTCCGCTCTCGACCATTCGCCGCCCCGGCGCTATTGCGGAGGACGGGAGGTCCGCCTCGCGGCTGGCCCATAACGATCCCTTCCGGAGCAATGCGATGGCATTCTCGTTCGGCGTGCGCGAGGCGGGCAGCACCGTCCGCACCGAAATTCTTGCCGGTGTCACCACCTGGCTCGCGATGGTCTACATCGTGGTGGTCAATCCCGGCATCCTGGCCACCACCGGCATGGACCACGGGGCGGTGTTCGTGGCCACCTGCCTGGGCGCCGGCATCGCCACCATCGCCATGGGGCTGTTCGCCAACTATCCGCTGGCGCTGGCGCCGGGGATGGGGCTGAACGCCTATTTCGCCTTCGTCGTGGTCGCCGGCATGAAGGTGCCCTGGCAGGTCGCGCTGGGGGCGGTGTTCATCTCCGGCACGCTGTTCCTCATCGTTTCGCTGCTGCACGTGCGGGAGTGGCTGATCAACACCATCCCGCTGTCGCTCAAGCTGGGCATCGGCGCCGGCATCGGCCTGTTCCTCGCCATCATCGGGCTGAAGGGCATGGGGATCATCGTCGGCGACCCGGCCACGCTGGTCACGCTGGGCCACATCGACAACGCGGCCACCCTGCTTTCCTGCGCCGGATTCGTGGTGATGGCCGCCCTGGCCTCCCGGGGGATCTCGGCGGCCGTGCTGATCGGCATCCTCGGCACCGCGGCGGCGGGCATCCCCTTCGGGCTGACCAAGTTCACCGGCATCGTCTCGCTGCCGCCCGCGCTCACGCCCACGCTGTTCCAGATGGATATCCGTGGCGCCCTCGGGCTGGGCATCGCCAGCATCGTGCTGACCTTCTTCCTGGTCGATATCCTCGACAACGCCGGCACGCTGATCGCCACCACCCACCGCGCCGGGCTGATGCGCCCCGATGGCACCGTGCCCCGACTGCGCCAGGCGCTGACCGCCGATTCCGGCGGGGCCATCCTCGGCTCGGTGCTCGGCACCTCCACCGTGACCAGCTACATCGAGAGCGCGGCCGGCATCCAGGCCGGCGGACGCACCGGGCTCACCGCGCTGACCACCGGGGTGCTGTTCCTGCTGACCCTGTTCTTCGCCCCGCTCGCCATCTCGGTGCCGGGCTTTGCCACCGCGCCGGCCCTGGTGTTTGTCGCCTGCCTGATGGCCCGCGCCCTGCGCGACGTGAACTGGGACGACATGACCGACTACCTGCCGGCCGTCGTCACCGCCATCGCCATGCCGCTGACCTACTCCATCGCGACAGGCATCGGACTGGGATTCATCGTCTACGCGGCGGTGAAAACCCTGGCCGGCCGGCCGCGCGAGGTGGGCGGCGCCGTGTGGCTGATCGCCGTCGCCTCGGCCGCACGGTTCGTCATGTTCTGAGCGGCAATCAAGGGAAGGAAGTCTTCTTTTCCTGAAGGAAAAGAAGCAAAAGGACTTTTGTTCGTTGGGCTCCGCGTCTGCCCCAGGCGCGGAGCCTAAATGAATGAAGCTTTCCTGGTTCTCCTTTCTCGAAAGGAGAACACCTTTTCTTGCTTGCCTTGCTTCGCCCGTCAGCTCCGCGCCCGGCGCGGCGCGGCGGGCGGAGTTGCCTTGGGGGTGAGGCGGCACCACGGGGCGGCGACGCAGCGCCAGCATTCCGGGCGGCGCGCCTTGCAGACGTAGCGTCCGTGCAGGATCAGCCAGTGGTGCGCGTCGCGCAGCAGGTCGGGGGGGATGCGTGCCACCAGCGCGTCTTCCACCGCGCGGGGCGTGGCGCCCGGGGCGATGCCGGTGCGGTTGCCCAGGCGGAAGATGTGGGTATCCACCGCCATGGTGGGTTCGCCGAAGGCCACGTTCAGCACCACGTTGGCGGTCTTGCGGCCGACGCCGGGCAGCGCCTCCAGCGCCGCGCGATCCTGCGGCACCACGCCGGCGTGGCGCTCCACCAGCAGGCGCGACAGCTCGGCGATGTGGCGCGCCTTGCCCTGCCACAGGCCGATGCTGCGGATGTAGGGGCCGATGCCCGCCTCGCCCAGCGCCGCCATCGCCGCCGGGGTGGGGGCGGCGGCGAACAGCGCCGGGGTGGCGCGGTTGACCGAGGAATCGGTGGCCTGGGCCGAAAGCACCACCGCCACCAGCAGGGTGAACGGGTCCTGGTAGACCAGCTCGCTGCGCGGGTGGGGATTGACCTTCTTCAGGGCTTCCAGAAAACCCCGGACCTGGGCTCTGGTCATGGCGGGGGTCATGGCAGGCGTGGCGGCTGGTTCCATGGACGCAAATGTCGTCCCGCCCGGTCGGCGGCGCAAGCGGGGAGAGGGAAGGGAAGGAAGTCTTCTTTTCCTGAAGGAAAAGAAGCAAAAGGACTTTCTCCATTTGGCTCCGCGACTGCCACAAGCGCGGAGCCCTTAACGGATAAAGCTTTCTTGGTTCTTCTTGCTCGCAAGAAGAACACCTCCCCTTGCTTTCTTTCTTAATCGAGAGGTTCTTCGCGGCCCTACAGGCGGCCGAGGGCGCGCAGCAGGAGGACCAGGGCGGCGTCCCAGGGGAGGGCGGGGATTTCGCGCAGGCGCCAGCGCCAGCGCTTGTACCAGCGCCGTGCCGCCGGGCCGGGGGGTGGCGGGCAGGCGGTGGCGTGCAGCCCGGCCAGGCGCATCAGCAGCAGGCAGCGCGGCAGGTGGTAGCCGCTGGTGGCGACGCGCACGGCTCCGGTGCGGCCGAGGGTGAGCAGCTGGTGGCGCACCGCGCGCACCGAGGAGAGCGTGTCGGTGCCGGTGAGTTCCAGCAGGATGCGTGCGGGGGGGATGCCGGACTGGCGCAGCAGCGTGGCCATCACCGCGGCCTCGGCGGGGGGATGGCGGCCGACGGCGCCGGTGGGGATGTAGAGGGTGCGCGGGTCGGCGGCGCCGGCGGCCAGGGCGGCGGCGACGCGCCGGCGCAGCGCCTGGCTGGGCACCCCGCCCGGCCGCACCGCCGCGCCGAAGATGACGATGACCGGCGGGGAGTCGCTCGTGTCGGCCGGACTCATCTCGGCCGGACTCTCGCGGCCCGGGGTCATGCGGGGGGCGCGAGCAGCAGGCGGTTGATGGCGGAGAGCTTCTCCCAGGTTTCGCGCCAGGCGCGGCGGAAGGCGGGGTCGGGCGTGCCGCGTTCGGCCAGCAGGGCGGCCAGCGCGCCCACCGTGCGGGTGCCGTCGATGGCCTTCAGGATGGGGGCGGCGAGCGCCGGCAGGGCCAGGGGCACGCGCAGCCCGTCGATGAGGAAGGTCAGGGCGCCGTCGGGGCGCAGCCCGGCGGCGAGGTTCTCGCCCGGGGTCTCGCGCAGCACCGGCACCGCGGCGTCGTCCAGCGCATCGACGGATTCGCGGGGCTCGCCGGCGCGGCGGCAGTAGACGACATGGGTGCTCATGTTGGCCATCAGCGCCTCGGCCAGCGCGGCGCGCTCGGCCGGGGGCAGGGCGGCGGCACGGGCCCGCAGCCTGGGGTCGGCGAGATAGGTGGCCGGGTCGTAGCGGAGCGGCTCCATCAGCGCCGTGGGGGCCAGGCCGGCGCCCGCCAGCAGGGCGAACAGCTCGGGGATCGTATAGGCACGGTCGCGCGGGTTGAGCAGCAGGTCGGTGAGGCCGGCGTCGCCGCCGGTGAGGTGGTCGGCGAAGTTGCGGTTGAGGCGCAGCCAGTTGCTTTCCGGCAGGGCGCGCATCACCCGCCGCGCCGCGTCGAGCCGCTCGGCCAGCGGGCGGTCGGGGGGCGCGAGCAGGCGCAGCGCGTCCTGCACCATGTAGACGCCGGTGCGGCCGTGCGGGGCATAGACCATCAGGCCGAGGCCGCCGCCGGGGGCGAGCACCGAGAGCAGGGCGGAAAGCCCCGCCGCCGGGTCGGGCAGATGGTGCAGCACGCCGCAGCAGTCGATGTAGTCGAAGGGGCCGAGGCCGGAGCCCGGCAGGTCGAGCAGCGAGCGGTGCTCCCAGACGATGTTGGTCAGGCCGCGCGCCTCGGCGCGGGCGCGGGCGATGGCCTCCGCCGCACCGGAGCGGTCGAGCCAGGTGACCCGGCCGGGCTGGCCGAGGGCGGCCATCTGGGCGGCCAGCATGATGGTGGCATCCCCGGTGCCGCCACCGGCCACCAGCACGTTGAGCGGGCGCGAACGGGGGCGGCGGGCGCCGAACACCCACCAGTCGATCTCGCGCAGGTGGCTCGGGCTGCCGACGATCAGGCGCTTCTTCTCGTCGCGCGGGTCGCGCTGCGGATAGGGAAAGGCCTCGTACTGGGCGGCGAGGCGGGAATCGGTGGCGTCGGTGTTGGATGCGGACATGAGAATGGGGCATAGAACACAGCCATGAATCCCGCCAGAACCCGCGGCTACTTCGGCATCGGTGTCGAAGGAATTTCCAAGTCGGCCAACGTGGGCGCGCTGCTGCGCACCGCCCATGCCTTCGGCGCGGCCTATTGCTTCCTCGTCGGGACGGGGTTCGATTCCCGGGCGGGGCGGTCGGCCGATACCGCCGACACGCCGGCCCACGTGCCGCTGTGGCGCTTCGATTCGGTGGCCGACCTGCGCCTGCCCGACCGCTGCGTGCTGGTGGGGGTGGAGATCACCGAGGAGGCCGCGGAGCTGCCGAGCTTCCGCCATCCGCTCGATGCCGCCTACGTGCTGGGGCCGGAGCGCTCCAGCCTCTCGCCGGAGATGATGGCGCGCTGCCGGCACGTGGTGCGCATTCCCACCCGCTTCTCGCTCAACCTGGCCGTGGCCGGGGCGCTGGTGCTCTACGACCGGCTGCTGCAAATGGGGCGTTTCCCCGACCGGCCGGTGGCGCCGGGAGGAAGCGTCGCGCCGCTGCCTCCGCCGCCCGCGCATGGCGCCCCGGCCTTCCGCCACACGCCGTTGAACTGGCATCCCCCCGGGGCAAAGACGAAAGATGGCCCGCAAAGGGACGGAACGTGAAGCGGCTGAAACTTGCCTGAGAGGGAGGACGACCTTATGACTTTGCCCATGCGCACCCTGCTCTCTATTCTCGCGATCTCGCTGCTGGCCGGGCCGGTGGCAGCCGCCCCGCAACCCCACAAGGCGGCCGCTCCCGCCAAGCCCCATCCGGCCAAGACGGAAAGGGCCCCCGAGCCCAAGCAGATCGGCCAGTTCGAGGACTGGGTGGCGGCGACCTCCTCCGAGCACGGGCAGCTCATCTGCTACGCGCTGACCTACGCCAAGCATTCCGCCCCGGCGCTGCCCGGACGCGAGAAAGTGGTGATGACCGTCACCGAGCGCCCCAGCGGACGCGACGCGGTGGCCATCAGCGCCGGCTTCACCTATGCCGCCAACGCCGCGGTGACCGTGCAGGTCGATCAGACCGCGCTCGACTTCTACACCGCCGGCCGCAGCGCCTTCGCCCGCGACGGCAAGGCCGCCGTGGCCATCTTCGGCAAGGCCAGGGACGCCTCCGCCCGCTCGCCCGGGCCGAAGAACGCCACCGTGGTGGACAGCTTCAGCCTCAAGGGCTTCTCCGCCGCCTACGCCGCCATCACCAAAGCCTGCCCGGCCAAGTAGCGGGCAGCAGGAACCCGACCATGGCAGACACCGGCGCCCCCGCCGACCTCGACGAGGCCGAGCGGGCCCGCATCCTTGCCAAGACCGCCCGTTTCGCCCCGCCCCCGGCCGTGACCGCCGACGGACGGCGCGAACTCGTCGGCCTCTCGCGCGAGGAGCTGAAGGCGGTGCTGGTCGAGGCCGGCATGGAGCCCTTCCGCGCCAAGCAGGTGTGGCACTGGATCTACTACCAGGGCGCGACCGATTTCGCGCGCATGTCCACCATCGCCAAGCCCACCCAGGCGAAGCTGGCCGAGCGGTTCGTGATCGGCCGGCCCGAGGTGGCCGCCGTGCAGACCTCCACCGACGAAACCCGCAAGTGGCTGTTCCGCTTCCGCGACGGGCAGGAGGCCGAGACCGTCTATATCCCCGACAAGTGGGAAGACCGCGGCGCCGTCTGCATGTCCTCGCAGGTGGGCTGCACCCTGGCCTGCCGCTTCTGCCACACCGGCACCCAGGTTCTGGCGCGCAACCTCGGCGCGGCCGAGATCGTCGGCCAGTTCATGGCCGCCCGCGACGCCTACGGCGAATGGCCCAGCCCCAAGGGCGAAACCCCCCGGCTGCTGTCCACCGTCGTCATGATGGGCATGGGCGAGCCGCTGTACAACTACGAGAACGTCGCCAAGGCCATCCGCATCGCCATGGACGGCGAGGGGATCGGCCTCTCCCGCCGGCGCATCACCCTCTCCACCTCGGGCGTGGTGCCGATGATGGACCGCTGCGGGGCGGACCTCGCGGTGAACCTCGCCGTCTCGCTGCATGCCGTGCGCGACGATCTGCGCGACGAGCTGGTGCCGCTCAACCGCAAATATCCCATCCGCGAGGTGCTCGATGCCTGCCGGCGCTACCCGGCGGCGAGCAACGCCCGGCGCATCACCTTCGAATACATCATGCTCAAGGGCGTCAACGACAGCCCCGCCGAGGCGCACGAACTGATCCGGCTGATCGCCGGCATCCCCGCCAAGGTGAACCTCATCCCCTTCAACCCCTGGCCGGGCAGCCCCTTCGAGACCAGTACCCCGGCGGCGATCGACCGCTTCGCCGAGATCGTCAACGACGCCGGCTTCTCCTCGCCGGTGCGCACGCCGCGCGGGCGCGATATCCTCGCCGCCTGCGGCCAGCTGCGCACCGAAAGCCAGCGCCAGCGCGCGGGGACGGACGCGGGAGAGAAAGGGTAGGGGTAAGGGTAAGGGTAAGGCCTTCTTTTCCTGAAGGAAAAGAAGCAAAAGGACTTTATTCTTTTGGCTCCGCGTCTGCCCCCGGCGCCCTGCCTCCCCCTCACCGCAATGCCGCGGGCCGGAAAAGTGAAGCGTATTCCGACATCCAAGGGTAGGGTGGGCTTCAGCCCACCGCCTCGCTCCTCCGCCTCCGCTTTTTTCCTTTGCCTCCCGGCGCCGAGTGTGCTAGGAATGTTTTCATGAATGCAGCGGCCTTCCTCTCCCGTCTTTCCACCATCCTCGCGGCCCTCGCCGCGCTGGTCGCCGCGCGTCTCCTCCACCATC
>CALNAL010000160.1 GCA_937874445.1 uncultured Acetobacteraceae bacterium
GCCGTGTTCCTCGGCTCGGCACGGGCGGCGGGCACGCGGGCTGTGCTCGACGCGGCGCTGGAGGCACGGGTCGCGGCGCTGCACGCGGAGGGCCGCACGGTCTCGCTGCTGGTGGCGGGCGGCAAGGCGGTCGGGCTGATCGCGCTCGCCGACCAGCCCCGGCCGGACGCCCAGGCCGGTCTGGCCGCGCTGGAGGCCGAGGGGATCGCCACCGTCCTGCTGACGGGCGACAGCCGCCGCGCTGCCGAGGCCGTCGGGCGGCAGCTCGGCATCCACGCCCGCGCCGAGCTGTTGCCGCAGGACAAGCTGCGCCTGGTGCGCGAGATGCAGGACTCCGGGCAGGTGGTGGCCCAGGTGGGCGACGGCATCAACGACGCCCCCGCACTCGCCGCCGCCGACGTGGGCATCGCCATGGGCGGGGGCACCGACGTGGCGCTGGAGGCCGCCGACGCGGCGGTGCTGCATGGGCGAGTGGGGGATGTCGCGCGGATGGTGCGCCTGTCGCGGCGGACCATGGGCAACATCCGCCAGAACATCGCCCTCGCGCTGATCCTCAAGGGGGGCTTCCTCGTCACCACGCTCCTCGGCGTGACGGGGCTGTGGCCGGCCATCCTCGCCGATACCGGCGCCACCGTGCTGGTCACCGCCAACGCCCTGCGCCTGCTGCGCCTGCGGCTCGATTGAGGTCCGGCGGGGGCGCACGGGGAAGGAAGGCTTCTTTTTCCTGAAGGAAAAAGAAGCAAAAAGGACTTTGTTCGTTTGGCTCCGCGTCTGCCTCAGGCGCGGAGCTTAATGAATAAAGCTTTCTTGGTTCTTCTTTCTCGAAAGAAGAACACCTTGCTTGCCTGCCAGGGGCGGCCCCTCAGCCGCGCAGCACCTCGGCGGGGGACTGGCGGTAGGCGAGCACGGCCGGCAGCAGGGCCGCGCCCGCCCCGAGGGCAAGGAGGAGTCCGGCCTGGAGCAGGTCGCCTCCGGCCAGTTCCACCGGCAGGGCGATGCCGGCCTGGCGTTCCAGCCCCGCCGAGAGGGCCCAGGCGCCAGCGGTGCCGACCCCGACCCCCGCCACCACGCCGAGCGCCAGGAGCAGGAAGGATTCCATCCACACCAGCGCGAACACCGCCCCGCGGGCCGCCCCGAAGGCCCGCAGCGCGCCGATCTGGCGGCGGCGCTGCATCACCTCGGCCATCACCACCAGCAGGATGGCCGCCCCCACCAGCCCCTGGGCGCCGGCCGCCACCAGCGCCAGGACCTTCCGGGCATCGCCCATCGTGCCGTAGAGACGGGCCAGCACCTCGCCGGGAAACACTGCCAGCGTGCCGTGGCCGCGGAAGCTCTGGCGCAGCGAATAGGCCGCCGCGATGCTCACCGGCTTGACCACGATCGCCGGCACGCCGGGCGCGTCGGCGCGGCGCGCGGCGGCCTCGTCCACCGGGCCGGCGAGGGGGGCATGGGCCTCGTCATCGTCATCGTCGTCGGCCGCGCCCGCCCCCACCCCGTGTTCGTGTTCGTGCTCGTGTTCGTGGACCTGCCAGACCGCCTGGATCGGCACCAGCACGGCGCGGTCCCAGGGCGTGCCGGTGGGGGCGAGCTGGCCCACCACGTGATAGGCGATGCCGGCATGGACATGTCCGCCGGCCTCGATCTGTCCGTGCATCGGCACCAGCGTATCGCCCAGCGCGTGGGGCACCTTGGCGCCGACCACGGCGTCGGAGAGCTGCTCCAGCCCGTGGCCCGCGCGCAGCCCGCCGAGGGCGCGCAGCATCGCCGTGGTGGTGCCGACGATGGGGGAGGCGCCAGCGAAATCGCCGAAGCCGACCGGGGCGGCGAAGGCCACCCGCGGGTCGGCGGAAAGTCGCGCCATCACCTCCCCCGGCACCAGCGTGAGCGGCGCCGGCTGGAGGAACACCGCGGAGAGCACCAGCTGGGTCTCGCTGCCCGGTGCGCCCACCACCAGGTCGAAGGCGGCGGCGGCACGGGCGCTGCCCAGGCGCAGGGCGCGCTCCTGCAGCGTCACCAGCACGCCCAGGCCGGTGGCGAAGGCGATGATGAGCACCAGCAGCAGGGCGCCCAGGCGGCGCGTGCCGAGATCGGCCAGCACGAAGCGGATCATGCCGCGTCTCCTTCTCCGGTGACGAAGCGGCCACCCTCCAGGCGGGCGTGCCGGGCGATGCGTGCGGCGAACACCGGGTCGTGGCTGGCGACGATCAGGCTCGCTCCCAGGTTGGCGGCGAGTCCCACCAGCAGCTCGGCCACCGCGTGTCCCGCCACCGGGTCGAGGCTGGCGGTGGGCTCGTCGGCGACGACGATGCCGGGGCGGCACAGCAGGGCGCGCGCCACGGCGGTGCGCTGCTTCTGCCCGCGCGAGAGGGTGCCGGCACGCTGCTGCGGCCGATCCAGTCCGACCCGGACGAGCAGCGCGTCGGCCTCGGTCCGCAACGCCGGGGGCAGGCGCCCCCAGCGGGCCAGACGTTGCGGCAGCATGACGTTCTCGCGCACCGACAGGGCGGGAAAGAGGTGGAAATCCTGCATCACCAGCCCGACATGGCCGGCGCGCCAGCGGTCGCGCGCCCCCTCGGAAAGGCCGATGAGATTGATCCCGTCCCAGGCAACCACCCCCTGGCCGCGCCCGTCGAGCCCGGTGACGGCGTTGAGGAAGGTGGTCTTGCCGGCGCCGGAGGGACCGCTGACCAGCAGCGCCTCGCCGGCGGCCAGCGTCAGGGCGGGCACTTCGAGCGCCGGCGCGTCGAGGCCGGGGTAGCGCACGACGAGGTCGCGAATGGCCAAGGCGGACTTGGGGGCGGACTTTGGGGCGGACTTTGGGGCGGACATGGCTACACCGCGTGGAAGGAGGCGCCGACCAGACGCACCAGGCTGAGGAACTCGGTGTCCGGGTCGCGCCAGGAGCCCACCTCCAGCGTGCCGGTCACGGTGATGGGCGCGTTGTACTGCACGAAGGTCTGCGGTCGGGAGAGATAGACGACGACGATGTTGTCCGGCCAGTCGGCGTCGGAGGAGCAGAACGGGCAGAGCGCCATCGGCTTCTCGGTCAGCACGAAGAAGCGGGCCTCGGCCTTGAGCGGGGGGGCCATGAAGCCGCGCATCGTCACGGAATGGCCGCGCTCGCCCTGGAGCTTTGCGGAAAAGATCAGCCCGAGTGGACTGACTCCGCTGTAGAGGTCGTTGAAGGAAAGTAACGTCGCGGCCCGGGCGCGCGGGCCCGTCGGAGCGAGAAGGGCCGGGGCAAGCAGGGCCGGCAGGGCGAAGGCACCGAGAAGGTGGCGGCGCGAGGGCATCATCGGGGAAGGCTCCATGCAGCGGCCCCGGGGAGGCGAACCTCTCCCGGGGCCTTTGTGCCGCTCTCGGAACTACTGACGGCGGGTGGGCGCGAGGGCCATGGCATCGGCGAGCACGCGATAGACGTCGCTCTCCTCCATGTAGCCCTTGAACTCCTCCGCGCCGGGGCCGGCGGCCTGGAGCACCACGTCGTCCACGGAGTGCACGGCGGTGTCCTCGTTGCGGGGGATGTTGCCGTGGCGCAGCACCGCGCCGGGGATGTCCTTGTAGGCCTCGTTGGCGACGTACTGCTTCTTCTCGTTCTGCACCGCCGGCTCGAAGGGGCCGTCCATCTTCGGGCGGAAGGTCTCGTAGTAGTCGGGGAAGTCGGCGGCGAACATCGCCAGGCGGCGCGAGACGTCCACGGTGTCGGGATAGTGGCTGCCGTTGGTGTGGGTGTAGTTGGGGAAGCCGGCGGCGGCGTAGGTGCCGACCTTCTCGCGCATCTCGGTGCCCGGCTTGTTGTCGTCGATGGTGCCGATCAGCGAGGCGGCGTGGGTGTGGTCGCCCGTCACCACGATCAGCGTGTCGGGGTGGGTCTTGACGAAGTCGCGGGCGGCGGCGATGGCGTCGTCGAACTCGATCGTATCGACAATGGCACGTTCCCAGTCCATCGGGTGGGCGGCCTTGTCGATGCACGAGCCTTCGACCATCAGGAAGAAGCCGTCCTTGTTCTGCGACAGCCGGTCGAGGGCGACCTTGGTCATCTCGACCAGGCCGGGCTGGTCGGGGAACTTGGAGACCGTGCCTTTCTTGAGCTGCAGGCGGTCGAGCGCGTAGTCCATGTTGCCGGTGTGGAACAGGCCCAGCAGCTTGCCCCGCGGCGCCTTGCGCATCTCGGCGGCATTGGTGGCCAGCGCGTAGCCGGCGGCCTTGGCGTCGCCGACGAGGTCCTTGCTGTCCTTGCGCTTCGATCCCGGAACGTTCTGCGGCAGGTAGTAGGCCGAGCCGCCCCCGAGGATCACCTCGGGCTTGAGCGCCATGATCTGCTCGGCGATGACGGCCTTGTCGGCGCGCTTGCGGGTGTGGGCGAATACCGCGGCGGGGGTGGCATCCTCCAGCTCGGAGGTGACGACCACGCCGAGGGACTTCTTCGTCGTGCGGCGCAGCGCCTCGGCGATGTTCTCCACGCGCGGGTCGTCGAGGCTGTCGGGGGTGCGGTCGGCATAGACGCCGAGCGCGTTCACCGCCGACTTGTGGCCGGTCATGTAGGCCGACATGGTGTTGGCGCTGTCGGTGGCGATGGCGCCGGTCGAGGAGGTGCCGATGAAGGCCATGTGGTCGAGGTCGTCCATGGCCAGGCGCCCGTCGGCCTTTCCCTCGGTCATGCCGCGCGACATGATGCGCGCCGCGGTGCGGAAGGAAACCGAGAGCCCGTCACCGAGAAAGAAGATGACGTTCTTCGCCTTGGGCTTCGCGGGCGTGGCATAGACATCCCAGGCCACGGTTTTCGTTTCGTTTCCGGCCGTGGCGGTCACGCTGTGGTGGCCCGGCTTGCCGAGGGTGACGGCGCGCGCCAGCACGGCAGAGGCGGTGGTGCCCGGCTCGGTCGCGACGAAGGAAAGCTCCTTGCCGAGCATCTTGGCGGCGGGCTGGCCGTCGATGGTGACGCTGACATCCTGCGGCGCCACCTGGGCGTCGAATTCCACCTTCAGGTCGAAGGGAGAGCCGGCCATGATGGTGGCGCGATCGAGCGGGTAGATTGTTGCGGCTCCGGCCGGGATGGCCAAAGATGACAGTAATATTGCACTGAGACAGAGCGTCCGCATCGGCGTTCCTTTGCCTGTACCGGTTGATGCGCGGAGCGATAACATTCAACAGGTACAGGTCAAGGAAGAACGGGCCGTGTCTTCAAACCTACACGGCGCCGTCACGGATGCGTCAAAATCGGATGCTTCGGCTTGCCCGGCCGGCGCGGAGCCGCAGGGCAGGGAAGGGGCCTCCTTTCGAGAAGGGAGAAGCAGGAAAGCCTCGCTCGCCGAGGCTCCGCGCCTGAAACAAACGCGGAGCCCGACGGGCAAAATCCTCTTTGCTTCTTTATTCCCTTCAGGAAAAAGGAACCCCGCCTCCCTTTCAGCTCTTGAGGCGTGCCCGCTCGAACAAGGTGCCCAGGTTGGGGGCGCGGTCGAGGGTCCAGACGGCGTCGAGCAGGGCACGCATCTGCCGCTCGGCCATCACGCTCCTGGCATTGCGGCGGAACTTCTCCTCCGCGTCGGGACGGGCCATCGGCTTGCCGCCGAAGCCGGGAAGGTCGTCCACCTCCTCGCTCAGCTCGCGTCCGTCGTCGAGCTTGATGGTGATGCGATTGGGAATCTTCTGGGGATACATCGCCGTCAGCGCGGCATCTTCCTCGACCGTCAGCTTGCCGAGCAGAGCCTTCAGGCGGGGATCGGCCATCGCCTTCTCGGAATAGGAGTGGGCGGTGATCTCGTGGTCGAGCAGGGTGCGGGCGACGATGTAGGGCAGGCTGTGGTCGGCGGTGCCGCTGGTCTTGGGGGCCCATTTCTCCGGCGAGTCCGCCGAATACTGCATCCCCGCATGCGAGGTGGTGACGGCGATCGCGGAGATGCGGGCGGGATCGGGGATCTTGGCGCCGAGGCGCACCGCCGCGACGATGGCCGTCTGCAGCAGGGCCTGCGCCGGATAGGCCTTGATCTGGCAGGCGTTGATCTTGAAGGGATGACCATGGCCGCCGAAGCCCGCCTCGTCGAGTTCGAACGGGCCCGAGACCATCTTGAAGAATCCCGCCTTGCCCTCGAAGGCCGGGGCCGGGCCGGTGATGCCGGCGCGGGCCAGCTCGGCGGCGAATACCCCGTTGCGTCCGGCATCGGCGTCGGCGAGACCCTTCCAGTGGGAGATCACCTCCAGGCGCGTCTGGTTCGAGGCGAGATGCCCCGCGAAGGAGAGGTTCACCGCCTGGGCGAGGCGGGCGGCGTCGAGGTGCATCAGCTTGCCCGCCGCCAGGGCCGCGGCCGGCAGGCTGAAGTTGGGATGGTCCCAGCCGCGCGCGCTGATCTGCACCGTGTCGAGCAGGTGGCAGTCGATCTCGTAGGCGAGCACCATGGCGAGGAGGAGATCCCGGCCGGAACGTCCTTCCGATTCAGCAACGGCCAGGCAGGGCGTGATGTTGTCGGAGGGGTGGCCGACCTCGCGGCCGGCGTAGGTGTCGTTGAGGTCGAGGAAGCGTACCGCGGCGCCGTTGATGAAGGAGGCCCAGTCCGGCGTGGTGCGCGCGGTGGTGCCGAGCACGGTCGCGGCCCGCGTGCCGCGCGTGGCGGTGGCCGGCGCGAGGCCGCGCACGGCCTTCACCGGGGACTCGCGGAAGGCGCCGAGGGCACAGCCCAACGCATCCACGAGATGAATCTTGGCCTGCTCGATGGTGGCCGCATCGAGATCGGCGTAGCCCAGGCCGGCGGCGTAGTTGGCGAGGCGGGTCGCGAGGGAGACCTCCTCGGCATGGGCGGGAGTGCTGTGCAGCAGCATGGGCAGGCCCAGGGCGCTGCCGGCGAGCGTGCCGCCGGCACCAGCCAGCAGCGCACGGCGCGAGATGCGGGTCATCAGGGGATTCCTCTTGTGATTTCCGGGAGGCTTTCCATTCGCGGGAGAAACGCAGCCGGCAGGTGGCTGCCCCACCGGCCGCGCCAGACGTCAAGCACTTGCCACAATCCGATGAGGTTCCACCAAGCCAGCCCGCCGATCATGTTTACCACGAAGCTTGAGATGATGTTAATGCTGCCGACGGGGGCAAGGAGCGGCGCGAAAGCCCAGAGGGATGTGGCTCAGACGAATCCATAGAGTTTGGCGGGGTTGTCCACCAGGATGCGCTGGCGTGTCTTCTCGTCGCCGGCCCACACACCCAGCAGGTCGAACAGCACCGCATCGTCGGGCATGTGCTTCTCGGTGACATGCGGCCAGTCGCTGCCCCACACCAGGCGTTCCGGGGCAACGCGCACGAAGGCCTGGGCGATCCGTGTCGCATCCGGATACTCCGGTCCGCCGATCTCCGTGTTGAGATAGGCCCCGGCGAGCTTCACCCAGGCCTTGCCCTTCTGCATCAGATCGGCAATGACCTTGAACCCGGGATGGTCCGGCCCCTGCTTCGGCGGCAGGCGGCCCATGTGATCGAACACGATCTGGCACGGCAGACGGTTGAGCAGTGCCGAGGACTCGACGATCTGGTCACCCAGCATGTGCAGCTGTACGTTCCAGCCGAAATCGGCAATTCTTTTTGCCAGGGGCTCGATCATATCGGCCGTCGTGACCGTGTCGGCCGGATTCCACACGGAGAAGCGGAGACCGCGCATGCCGCCCTCGTGAAGCCGCTTCAGTTCGGCGTCGGTGACGTCGGGGTGCAGCACGCCGATGCCGCGTCCATTCGCGCCGAGCTGGCGCAGGGCGTCGAGCAGGCAGGTGTGGTCAGTGCGGTGGTACTTCGGCTGGACCGGCACCGCGCGCGTCGTGCCGATGCGCTTTTGCAACAGACGATAGCTGGCGAAATTCTGATCGGTCGGCTTGCTCTGCTCCGGCGTGGGAAAGCGCGGATCGATGATGTGAAAATGCGCGTCGCAGGCAAGCGGAGGGGCGGGCAGGCGGGGTGATTCGGTGCCGGCAGAGCGAGGCACTGCCATGCCGTCGGCTGCCAGCGCGCTCCTTCCCGCCATCAGGCCGGTTGCGGCCGCACCAACGAACACGCGCCGTGTCATCGCTGCCGTCATGGTTGTTCCTCCTCATGTGACGCCTCTGTTTTCAGAGGCTTTTTGATTTTGTGTCGACTTCATATCGTTTCCGGCGCCCGCCGATCTCGACGGCAGTTTCGTCGAGATCGGCCGAGTGCCAGGCGGCGGCGGGGCAAGGCGTCGGGCCGCCGCACCGGCTGTCAGGCGTTCACCACAATCCGATGATGCTCCACCAGACCAGTCCGACGACCATGTTCACCACGAAGCTGGAGAGGGCGTTGACTCCGCCGATGATCCACCAGGTCCGCTGGTCCACGTAGCCGTCGCCGAACAGCACCGGGCCGAGGGCTCCGCCGTAGTGAGTCGTCATGCCGCCGTAGCAGGTGGCGAAGGCGGTGAGGAAGAAGAACGGCGCGGCCGGCAGATGCGCCACCGTGCCGACGGTGAACAGCACCGGCACCATGGCCGTCACGAAGGCCGCCTGGGAGGCGAAGATGTAGCGGATCACCACCGAGAGGAGCACCAGCGCGCCCATCATGACGATCGGGCTGCCCGAGGTGCCGATATGCGCCGAGAGAACCTGGGCCAGCCAGCTGAAGAACTTGGCCTTGGTCAGCGCATCGGCAAGGCCGACGATGCCGCCATACCACATGAAGGTGGACCACCCGCTCTTCTGGTTGAGCAGCACGTCCCACTTCACCACTCCCGTCACCAGCGTGGCGGCGACGAAAGAGATCGCCACCGTTGTGGCGTCGAGCCCGGTCAAGCTCCCGGTCGCCCAGCCGAGGATCGCCAGCACGAACAGCACCATCAGGATGCGTTCGCGGCGGGTCACCGGGCCAAGCTCGGCCAGCCCTTCGGCGGCGATGCGGCGGTTGTCGATTCGTTTCAGTTCCGGCGGATACAGCAGATAGACGATGAGCGGCAGCAGGAACAGCGAGGCGAGCGCCGGGGCCGCCGCGGCGATCAGCCACGACGACCAGGTGACATCGACCTTGAGGATGTCGATGCCGAACTTGGCCGTCAGCAGGTTGGGCGCGATGGCGGTGAGGAAGGTATAGCCGGTCGTCAGGCTGATCGAGTAGAGCAGCACCGTGAGATAGGCGCCGATGCGCCGTCCCTGGGGACCGGGCGGGGACCCGAGCGAGCGGGCGACGCTGCGCAGGATGGGGAAGACGATGCCGCCCGAGCGCGCGGTGTTGGAGGGCGTGACCGGTGCCAGGATCAGGTCGGTCACGGCGAAGACATAGCCGAGACCAAGCGAGGAACTGCCGACACGCCCGATCAGCAGATAGGCGACGCGCCGTCCCAGACCGGATTCAATGATTGCCGCCCCGATCATGAAGGCGGTGAACACCAGCCATACCGTTCCGTTGGCGTATCCGAGAAGCAGCGTGGAGGTGTTGCGGAAGAGCAGCCCGGAGGCGGCGATGATGGCCAGCAGCACGCCCGCCTCGGGCAGCGGACGCAGCACCAGCCCGATGATGGCGGCGATGTAGATGGCAAACAGGTGCCACGCCGTCACGGACAGTCCCGCGGGCGGCGGGAACAGCAGCAGGATGATCGGGATGCCAACCCAGACCGCTGCGGAAATCACACGACGCATGAAAATCCTCCCAGACGGGCCGCCGCGTTTTCACGATCGGCCGATGACGCGCTCAGGCGCCGGGATTGGGCAGGTCGGCCATCAGCACGGTGCCGGTGAGCGACTCGGTGATGTAGAGCGTGCGGCGTTCGGGACCGCCGAAGGCGACGTTGGTGCAGGTCGTTCCCGCGGCAGAAGGAAGGCGCGCGAGAAGCTCGCCGTTGGGCGCCAGCATGAACACGTGACCCAGCGAGGCGTGGGCCACCAGCAGGTTCCCCGCGGCGTCGAGCGCGAGCCCGTCGGGCCCGGAGGTGCCGCCGAAGCTGCAGAAGCGTCCCACCTTGGAGACGCCCGAGGAGGTCAGCGGTGCGCGCCAGACGGAATTGTCGCGTGTCATCGCCACGAACAGCACGGCCTCGTTCTTGCCCAGCACCAGTCCGTTGGGGCTCGGGCCGTTGGCGATGAGGCAGTCGAGACGGCCGTCGGGGCAGAGACGGAACACCCGCCCCGTCGGGTCGTGCAGGCCGGTCTGGCCCTGGTCGGTGAAGTAGATGTCGCCGCGGCGCGAGACGATCAGGTCGTTGCAGCCCTTCAGTCCCTCGGAGTTGCGCCGACCCAGCACCTCGCTGACGGTACCGCTCGCGATGTCCACGGCCAGGATGCCGCGCTTGTAGTCGGCCACCAGCAGCCGCCCGTCGGGGTGCAGGCACAGGCCGTTCGGTTCGCCGTCGTATTCGGCGACCGTGGTCCACGCGCCCGCGGGCGAGACGCGGAAGATGCGGCCGTGGGGGATGTCCACGAGATAGAGATTGCCGGCGGCATCGAAGACCGGCCCCTCGATGAAGCAGTCCACGATGGCGCCGCCCTTGTTGGCGTCTCCCCACGCGCTGCGCTGGCGGCGCCGCAGCTCCTCGGGCACGCGCGAGAACACGCGCGTCTCGATCACGCGGGGCGGTTCCTTGAGCCAGAACATTCGTTCATCTCCCCAGTATCAGGAAAACCCGTAGAGCATACGCGGATTATCGACGAGGATACGCCGTCGCAGCGCGGCATCGCCGGCCCAGGTCTCGAGCAGATCGAGCAGGACGGCGTCATCGGGCTTGGCGGTCTTTTCGGTGACGTGCGGCCAGTCGCTGCCCCACACCAGCCGCTCCGGAGCGAGGGCGACGAAGGCGCGGGCGATGCGCGTGGCGTCGGCGTAGTCGGGCGGGCCGAGACGGGTGTTGAGGTAGGCCCCGGAAAGCTTTACCCAGGCGCGGCCGCTTTCCACCATGTCGGCGATCACCCGAAAGCCCGGATGGGTCGCGCCCAGTTCCGGCGGCAGGCGGCCCATGTGGTCGAACACCACCGGGCAGGGCAGGTGGCGCAGAAGATCTGAATTTGCAACGATCTGCGCGCCGGACATGTGGATCTGCGCGTGCCAGCCGAGATCAGCGATGCGGCGCGCGAGCGGGGCGATCATGTCGATGGTGGTCACGCCGTTGGTCGCGTTCCACACCGAGAATCTCAGGCCGCGCACGCCGCCCGCGTCGAGACGCTTCAATTCCGAATCTGAAACGTCCGGCAGCACGACGGCGATGCCGCGGCCGTCCGGGCCGAGCTGCGCCAAGGCATCGAGCAGGGCGGCGTTGTCGGTGCGATGGTTCTTGGCCTGCACCAGCACCGCCCGGCGCAGGCCGAGACGGCGTTGCAGCTGGCGGTAGTCTGCGAGGGTGGTCCCTTCGGGATGCGCAGACCCGGCGGGCAGGAAGCGTGGATCGATGATGTGCAGGTGGGCGTCGCAGGCCTCCTCCGGCACCGGCGTGCGGGGGGGCGCGGTGCCGGAGGAGTTGGGCACGCCGCCCCCTGCGGCTGGCGCGCTCATGGGGCCTCCTTGACCACGCCGGCCGCACTCAGAGCGTCGAACTCCGCACCGGCGATGCCGGCGGAGGCGAGCACCTCACGGCTGTGCTGGCCGAGCCGCGGCGCGGGGGTGCGGATGCTGGCGGGGGTCACGCCGAGACGGCCGACCACATGGTGCATCGGCAGGGTTTTCATTTCAGAGTCGGGATAATCCGCCAGCACCTCGCGGTCGATCACGTGCGGGTCCTGCATCAGATGGGCGGTGTCGTAGATCGGCCCGATGGTCACTTCGGCCTTCTCGAAGAAGGAGAGAGTCTCGGGCTGGGTACGCGCGCCGATGAAGGCGCCGATGATCTCGTCGAGCGCATCGGCATTCTTCAGTCGGTCGGCGTTGGTGCGGAAGCGCGGGTCCTCGATGAGATCCTCCCGCCCGATGGCCCGGAACAGCCGTTCTGCCATCTTCTGGATCGAGGCGGACAGGCAGACGTAGTGGCCGTCCTTGCATTTGTAGGCGTTGCGCGGGGCGGAGTTGGTCGAGCGGCTGCCGGTGCGGGGCTTCTGCTTGCCGGTCAGCCGGAAGTTGGCGGCGAGCGGCCCGAGGATGGAGACCAGCGGGTCGAGCAGCGGCAGGTCGATCACCTGACCGACCCCGCCGGCCGCCTCCGCCGCGCGCAGGGCCACCAGCGCCAGCGAGGCGCCGGAAAGTCCGGTGACGCCATCGGCGAGATAGAACGGCGGCAGCACCGGCTCGCGGTCGGCAAAGCCGTTGATGGCGGCGAAACCCGACATCCCCTCGACCAGCGTGCCGAACCCCGGGCGCTGCGCGTAGGGCCCGTCCTGGCCCCATCCGGAGATGCGCACGATCACCAGCTTAGGGTTGAGCTTGAGCAGAACCTCAGGCGCCAGACCCATCTTTTCCAGGACGGTGGGGCGGAAGCTCTCGACGAACACCTGCGCCGTGGGCACCAGCTTGCGCACCAGCTCGGTGGCGCGCGGATCGCGCAGGGCGAGGCAGAGGCTCTTCTTGTTGCGTGCGTAGATCTTCCAGTGGGTCTCGACGCCGGCGGTCTTCCAGCCGCGCAGGGTGTCGCCCTCCAGCGGTTCGACCTTGATGACCTCGGCGCCGTGGTCGCCGAGAATCTGCGTCATCACGTTGCCGGCGAACAGGCGCGAGAGGTCGAGCACCCGCACGCCGGAGAGCGCGCCCTTCATTGCGGGCTGGTAGTCGAGATGATGTAGTTCCGACATGGTTCAAGTCTCCGGCTTGGAAGTTTTCGTCGCGGTCTCGGCGGATTCGGCGAGGGCCACCACCGCGCGGGCCCCGGCGACGAAGGGCGGGTCGATCATCCGGCCATCCACCAGCACCGCGCCCATTCCGCGCGCGGCGGCCTCGGCGGCGGCCTCCACGACGCGGCGGGCCCAGGCGATCTCGGCCGGGGTCGGCAGGAAGGCGGCATTGGCGATGGCGATCTGCTTGGGGTGGATGCAGCTCTTGCCGGCAAAGCCGTGATGGCGGGCGGCCTCGCACTCGGCGCGGAACCCCTCGGGGTCGGCCACCGCGGCGAAGGCACCATCGTAGGCGGGCACGCCGGCCTCGGCGGCGGCGAGGCGCACGACCAGGCGCACATGCGCGAGCGCGGCCTGGTCGGCCCGCGAGATTCCCGCCGGCTCCAGCATGTCGGCATAGCCGATCTGCAACCCCACCACGCGCTTGTGCGCCGCGGCGAGTTCGGCGGCACGGCGCAACGCCCGCGGGGTCTCGATGTTGACGAGCAGGCCGATGCGCCCGGTGTCCGCCCCCTCCAGTCGTTCCAGCAGCCGGGCGGCCTCGACCACCGCGGCGGGGTCTTCCGCCATCGGCAGGTTGATGACGTCGAGGCGCGGGCCGACGATCGCTTTCATGTCAGATTCGAAATATTCCGTGCCGACGGCATTGACCCGCACCACCACGGCCTTGCCGCAGAGCGGTGCGTCGGAGGCGAGCAGCCCCGCGAGTGCCGCGCGCGCCTCGGCCTTGCGGGCGGGCACCACGGCATCCTCGAGGTCGAAGGAGACGGCATCCGCGGCCGAGGCGAGGGCCTTGGGGAAGAGTTCCGGACGGGAGGCCGGGACGAAGAGTTTGCTGCGCATCAGCATGAGCACGAACCCCGCTTGTTGCGGCGGACGTCGGCAGTCGGGAGGGGAATGCGGGGGACGCCGCGCGGAGGCGGCCGTCCCGGACTTGGGTTGTTTTCCTCCCTGGCACCGATCGGCGCCTGGGGGACTATCGGGCCGGCGCGGGTGCGCGTAAAATGTATTGATGTCACGAATACATGATAAAAAGTCATGAAACTGCCGATCGACGGAATCCAGGCCTTCGTGCTGATCGCCGAGCTGGGCAGCTTCCAGCGCGCCGCCGAGCAGCTCGCGCTGACCCAGACCGCCCTCACCCGCCGCATCCAGCGGCTGGAATCCTTCGTCGGCGCGCGCTTTCTCGACCGCACCACCCGCACCACCGCGCTCACCCCGATGGGCCGCGAGTTCCTGCCGCTCGCCCAGCGCATCATCCGCGACCTCACCGGCGGGCTGGAGCGGCTGCGCTCGGTGGCGCATCTGGCGCTCGGCGATGTCACCCTGGCGGCGCTGAGCTCGGTGGCCTTCCGCCAGCTGCCGGCGATCCTGCGCAGCTACGCGCGCAAATATCCCGCCAACCGCGTCCGCCTGCTGGAGCGCTCCGGCGTGCTGGTGACCGAGGCGGTGCGCCAGGGCGAGGCCGATTTCGGCATCCACGTCCACCAGGAGGACCAGCCCGACCTCATCGAGGACCTGCTGGTGCGCAGCCCCTTCATGCTGGTCTGCCACCACCGCCATCCGCTGGCCGGGGCGGGGGAGGTGCGCTGGCGCGATCTCAAGGGGGTCGATCTGGTCACGCTCGGCGGCACCAGCGGCAATCGCCACCTCGTCGAGATGCAGCTCGAGCGGGCCGGACTGCCCGCCCAGGGACGCTTCGTGGTGGAAAACACGCCGAGCGCGCTGGCCTTGTGCGCCGCGGGGGTGGGCGCGGCCATCCTGCCGGCCGCGAGCCCCGACGCCGGCGGACTGGTGGGGGGACTGGTGCAGCTGCGGCTGGTGGACCCCCTGGTGCATCGCTCGATCAGCCTGGTGCGCCGTCGCGGCGAAACCCTGACCCCGGCGGCGGCGGCACTCCATGCCCTGATCCGCCGCCGCCTCGCCGCTCCGGAGCCGCGCCCGTCGGAGGAGCAGCAAGGGAAGGAAGGTGTTCTCCTTTCGGGAAAGGAGAACCAGGAAAGCTTTGTTCGTTAAGGATTCCGCGCCTGTGTCAGACGCGGAGCCAAATGGGGAAAAGTCCTTTTTGCTTCTTTTCCTTCAGGAAAAAGAAGCCTTGCCTTTCTTGCCCTCGCCGCGCCGTCCGCTAGGCGGCGGGTTTGTCGTGCGGCCGGTGGGGATGGTCGGCGTGCGTCGTCCCGTCGGGGTGGGTATGTCGCCCCGGAACCTTGTCCGGCGTGCCGGCGCGGGCGGCCAACTCGGTGGGCACGAGGAACAGTCGGCCGTGGCGCACGCCCGTTTCGGCGATGGTCTCCTCGGAGAACTGCTGCACCTCGGCGGTCCCGCCGTGCAGCACCGCGACCTCCATGCAGTTGTCGTCGTCGAGGTGGACGTGCAGCGTGGAGAGCACCAGGCCGTGGTGGTTGTGCTGGGCCTCGGTGAGGCGCCGGGCCAGGTCGCGCTGGTGATGATTGAACACGTAGCAGAGGCAGCCCACCGCCGGCGCCGTGTGGTCCTGCTCGACGCGCTCCTCCTCCAGGCAGGTCCGAACCAGGTCGCGGATCGCCTCGGAGCGGTTGCGATAGCCCTTGCGCTGCATGTGGGCGTCGAATTCCGCCAGCAGCGGCTCCTCCAGCGAGATGGTCACACGTTCCACGGCCCGTCTCCTCTTCCCGTGCGGCAAGACGGCCCAGGATAGCAGCCGCGGGCGGGGGCGGGGAGGGCGGATGTTGGGCATGAAAAAACCGGGGAGCTGTCTCTTATACACATCTCCGAGCCCACGAGACATGCGCAGAGCTCGT
>CALNAL010000161.1 GCA_937874445.1 uncultured Acetobacteraceae bacterium
CTCGTCGAGGACGCCTGCCGCGCCATCGACCTCGACGGCTCCCTCGCCGCCGCCCGCGCCCGCCTCGCCGCCGCCGGCGTGACCTTCGCGCGCGTCGCCGAGCTCGCCTGAGACACGGCGGGAAGGAAGGGAAGGATCTTCTTTTTCCTGAAGGAAAAAGAAGCAAAAAGGACTTTTCCCCGTTTGGCTCCGCGCACGACACAGGCGCGGAATCCTTAACGGAGAGAGCTTTCCTGGTTCTCCTTTCGCGAAAGGAGAACACCTTGGCTTGCCTTGTTTTGCCTCGCCCGGGAGCGCGACAGCCCGGCGGGGCGCGGGCTTCCCAAGCCGGCGCGCGCGTGCATGCTGGGGGAATGTTCTCCCTTTTCGCCCCCTTCGAACGATTCCTCGTCTTCTCCGGCCGGCAGGGCACCCGCCTGCTCGCCGCCGGCATCGTCGCCGGGCTGGTCCTCCCGCCCCTTTCCGACGCCCTCTACCCCACGCTGGCCGCCAACGTGATGTTCAACACCACGCTGATCATCCTGCGCATCGACTTCCGCGCCGGGCTCGCGCATCTGCGCCACCCCGGCCGGCTGGCGCTGATGCTGGCCTGGATGCTGCTGGCCTGCCCGCTGCTCGCGCGGCTGATCGTGGCGCCGCTGCCGCTCGACCCCGGAATCGCCGCCGGGGCGGTGGCCTCGATGAGCGGCTGCGGGGTGATCGCCGGGGCGGCGCTGGCGCGGCTCGGGGGGCTCGATTCCGAGCTGGCCCTGGTGCTCACCATGATCACCACCCTGCTCCTGCCGATCACCGCGCCGCCGATCGCGCTCGGGCTGGCCGGGGTCGATCTCGCGCTGACGCTGCCGGCCATGGCCAGCCGGCTGGCTGTCGTGGTGGGCATTCCCATCCTCGCCGCGCTGGTGCTGTTCGCCCTGCTCGGGCGGCGACGCATCCGCGCCCACGGGCCGAGCCTGGACGGGGCGATCATCTGGATGATCACCCTCTACGCCACCGCCGTGATGCACGGGGTGACCGCGCGCTTCCTCGCCGACCCCGGCTGGATCGCCGAGGCGCTGGGGGTGGCCTTCGCCACCAGCTTCGGCTTCAACCTGCTGAGTGCGCTGGTCTTTTCCTGGATGGGGGCGCGCCAGGCCCTGGCCTTCGGGCTGGTCGGCGGCAACCGCAACCTCGCCCTCTACCTCGCCGTGCTGCCGGCCACCGCCGACCCGCGCATCGCCATGTATTTCGGGCTGACGCAGTTCCCGCTCAACTTCACGCCGCTGCTGCTCATGCCGCTGTATCGCCGCCTGGTGCCGCGCAAGGGAGCCCCCGGGTCGGACGTGCAGGCCCCGGGCGCACCCCCAGAATGTGGGCGATCGCGTAGACCAGATCCGGACGATTGAGCGTGTAGAAGTGGAACTCGTCGATGCCGCTGGCCTGGAGCACGCGCACCTGCTCGGCGGCGACCACGACGGCCACCATGCGACGGGTTTCGGGGTCGTCGTCGAGCCCTTCGAACATCGGGCCGAGCCAGGTCGGCACCGAGGCGCCGCACATCGCCGAGAACTTCGCCGCCTGGGCGAAATTGGACACCGGCATGATGCCCGGCACGATCGGCGCGGTGATGCCCGCCGCCGCCGCCCGGTCGAGAAAGCGCAGGAAGGTCTCGGCCTCGAAGAAATACTGGGTGATCGCCCGCGTCGCCCCGGCGTCGAGCTTGCGGCGCAGGTTGTCGAGGTCGGCCTCCGGGCTGAGGGCGGCGGGATGGGTCTCGGGATAGGCCGCCACCGAGATCTCGAAATCGGCGATGCGCCTGAGCCCGGCCACCAGGTCGGCGGCATAGGCATAGCCCTGCGGATGCGGCGCGTAGGGCGCGCCCCCCGGCATGTCGCCGCGCAGGGCGACGATGTGGCGCACCCCTGCGTCCCAGTAGGCGCGGGCGATGTCGTCCACCTCCCCGCGCGAGGCGCCCACGCAGGTCAGATGCGCGGCGGGGACGAGGGTAGTCTCGGCCAGCAGGCGGGTGACGATGGCGTGGGTGCGCTGCTGCGTCGAGCCGCCGGCCCCGTAGGTGACCGAGACGAAGCGCGGCGCCAGCGGCTCCAGCCGCCGCACCGCCGCCCACAGCTGGGCCTCCAGGGCCGCGGTGCGCGGGGGAAAGAACTCGAAGGACAGCGCCGGCGGCTGGCACGAGGCGTCCCGCGCCGGAAGGGCGGAGAAGCGGGGGCCGGTCAGCCAGCGCTGCAGGGGAGCCGGAGAGGGCGAAAGGGTCATCACGAGCCTGGGGTACGAAGGAACCGGCGGGACGGCCATGCGCCCCGGTGTTGTTGCCACGGTGTTTTTGTAGGCGCCCGCGGCGAGGAGGTGAAGGGCGGGGCGCAGTCCGGCCGGGACAAAGCTGCGACTGGATTTCCCCCGCTCCCGCGCGCAAAGTAGCCCGGTAGAATCCTCCCGGATTCCCCCGTGCCAGCCCCGAGGAGACCGATGCGCCGTCTGTTCCGCCTGTTTCACCGCGGTTTCCCGAGCCGTCTGACCGTGGCATCGATCTGGGGCACGTTCGCTCTGGGGGCTCTGCTGGCCGGTTGCGCCACCCCCCCGCCCGCCGATGACCCCGACGCCGTCGCGGAATACCGCGAGGCCAACGACCCGCTCGAGCCGACCAACCGCGTGTTCTACGTCATCAACGACGGGGTCGATGCGGTGGTGCTGCGCCCGCTGGCGCTGGCCTATCGCTGGGCCGTGCCCGAGGTGGTGCGCACCCATACCCACAACCTGCTGGCCAACCTCGGCTCGCCGGTGGTGCTCGTCAACGACACGCTGCAGGCCAAGCCCGGCCGCATGGGCGATACCTCCATGCGCATGCTCATCAACACCACCATCGGGGTGGCCGGCATCTTCGACGTGGCCACCGGCTGGGGCTTCCCCGCCCACGACTCCGATTCCGGCATGACCCTGGCGCTGTGGGGCGTGCCCGAGGGGCCGTTCCTCTATCTGCCGGTGCTCGGCCCCTCCAACCCGCGCGATGCCGTCGGCTTCGGGCTCGACTACGTGGAGGACCCGTTCACCTGGGTCGGCCGCGGCGAGATCGTCGATGCGCTCGGCTGGGCCCGCTTCTCGCTCACCGCGCTGGACACCCGCTCCTCGCTGATCGACACGCTCGACAAGATCAAGGCCCAGGCGCTCGACCCGTATGCCACCTTCCGCAGCCTTTACAGGCAGCACCGGCGTTCCCAGATCGACGAGGCACGCGCTGCCGACTAGAGCGTGATGACGCCGGGCGGAATCGTCTGGAAGTCTGAATCGTGCGAGAAAACAAAGTGCTGGAACGAGAGGCCTGAGCACATGCCCACGCCTTCCGCTTCAGCGCCGCCCGCGCTCCCGCCTGAGACCATGCAAGACAGGGTTTCTCTCTCATGCTGACACGTCGCCTGATGCTGTCCCTTCCCCTCGTCGCCGCCCTTGCCGGAAAGGCGGGGATCGCCCGCGCCGACCAGCTCGACCAGGCCAGCGGCTTCATCCAGCAGACCGGCAACGAGCTGACCGCCGTCATCAACGGCAGCGCCTCCGCCGCCCAGAAGCAGGACCAGCTCCAGGCGGTGGTCGATCGCGCGGTGGACGTGGACGGCGTGGCCCGCTTCTGCCTCGGCCGCTTCTGGCGCACCGCCTCGCCCGCCCAGCAGAGCGCCTATCTCGGGCTGTTCCGCCACGTGCTGATGCTCTCGCTGACCGGCAAGCTCGGCGACTACCAGGGGGTGTCGTTCGTCATGGGCAAGCCGGCGGCCCGCGAGGGCGGGGTGCTGGTCGCCACCGTCATCAACCGCCCCAACGCCCCCGCCAGCAAGGTGGATTGGCTGGTCGGCACCGATTCGGGCAGCCCGAAGATCATCGACGTGGTCGCCGAGGGGGTCTCGATGCGCCAGACCCAGCGCAGCGACTACCTCTCCTTCCTCGGCCAGCACGGCAACAGCGTCCAGGCGCTGATCGACGCCCTGAAGCAGCAGACGGGCAAGCCCCAGGCCGGCGGCTGACCGCCACGGGGTCGGCTGCCGTGGAGCTGCTTGCCGTCAAGATTCTCGTCACGCCGCTGATGATGCTGGCCGTCTCGCTGGCCGCCCGGCGCTGGGGCAGCTTCGTGGGCGGGGTCCTCTCCGGCCTGCCGCTGACCTCCGGGCCGATCTCGGTCTATTTCGCGATCGAGCAGGGCCAGGCCTTCACCCAGCAGGCGGCCGCCGGCTCGCTCGCGGGGCTGGCCGCCATCATGGCCAGCTACCTCGCCGCCGGCCTGGCCAGCCGCCGCCTCGCCGCCACGCCGACCATCCTGCCCATGCTGGCGGCCTTCGCCGCGGTCTCGCTGCTGCTGCTGCGCCTCGCCGGGCCCTCCCTGGCCGCCCTCGTGGCGCTGGCCCTCGCCGCGACCATTCTCCTGCTGTGGCCCGCCGGGCCGGCCCGTGCCGCCACGCCGATCAGCCGGCTCGGCCTGCTCGTCCGCATGGCCACCTCGACGGCGCTGGTGCTGCTGGTGACCGGCCTGGCCGGCGCCCTCGGCCCTTCCGTGGCCGGCGTCCTCGCCCCCACCCCGGTGATCGCCTGGCCGCTGATCTATTTCGCCCACCGCGACGGCGGCCGCCGCGACGCCCTCGACGCCCTCCGCGGCAACGCCTCGGGCGGGCTGGGGGTGGTGGCCTTCTACCTCATCGTCTCCCACGCCCTCTCCGCCTGGGGCCCGTGGCTGACCTTCCCCGCCGCCTTCGCCGCCGCCGTGGCCCCGACCCTGGTGTTCATGGCAGCCCCCGCCCTGGCGGGCCGGTCGCACGCGCTCGGGCCCCGCCCGGAGGCGAGACAAGGAAGCAAGGACTTCTTTTCCTGAAGGAAAAGAAGCAAAAGGACTTTTCCCCGTCTGGGCACGTGCGTCGGCAGGTCCAGGGGAAAGATCGACCGGCGGGGAAGAACAGGGGCTATAGGCTTCGCCGCCCCTGCAGAGAGGCGAAGCCCTCAGGGCGCATTTTCCGGAAGGCTTTCCCCGCCTGGCACCATGCTGGCCGCACACCCGGAGCCCAACGAACAAAGTCCTTTTTGCTTCTTTTTCCTCCAGGAAAAAGAAGCCTTCCCTTCCCTATCCTTCCTCCCCCGCCTCCGCCGCGGCGAAGAACAGATGGTACGGCGTGCTGGCGGGCAGCTCGGTCATAACAGGCGTGCCGTCGCGCGCCAGGCGCTCGTACCAGCCCGGCGTATCGGGGCGCAGGAAGGCGTGCTCGAGCTGGGCGGCGAACCCTTCGGCCCGCGCCTCCTCCCCGGCCGCCAGGCTGGCCTTGAGGGCCTCCGCCACCGGCCAGATGCGCCGCGTCGGCTGCAACGGCGCGCCGTCGGGGGCGACCTCGTCGGGGATGCCGCCCGTCTGCGGGTCGAGGCCGGCGCGCGTGGCGAAGGCGTAGAGGCGCGCGGCCTCCTCCGCCACCGGCTCATGCCCGCCGGCCGCGGCATAGCGGCGCAGCAGCCAGCTCCACTCGAACTGATGGCCCGGCTCGACCCGCCCGCCGCGCTCCGGATCGAGCCGCCAGCCGGGGGCGAAAACCTCGCGCAGCGTGCCCGTCACAGGCTCGAACAGATGCGCCTTGAACAGCCGCACCAGCGCGTCGGCCTCCGCGAGCCAGGCGTCCGCGCCGCTGCCCCCCGCGCCGCTGGCCTCATGCAGCGCCAGCATCGCCTCCAGCAGGTGCATGTGCGGATTCTGCGCCAGCGCGGCGCGGTCGGGCTCCCACGCGGCGGAGGCGGTGGCGTAGAAGCCTCCCCCCGGCGCGGCCAGGCGCGCGCGCAGCACCGCCATCGTCTCCTCCGCCAGCGCCAAGGCGCCGGGCGCGGCAAAGGCGCGGTGCAGCCAGGCCAGGGCGAACAGCACGAAGGCATGGGCATAGAGGTCCCGCGTCGGCTCCAGCGGGCCGCCCTCGGGGGTGACGGCGAAGTGCCAGCCGCCCCGCTGCCCGTCCCAGCAGCAGCGGCGCAGGAAGGCGTAACCCCGTTCCGCCGCCTCGGTGCCGCTGCGATCGCCCAGCAGGGCGGCATGGGCGAGCACGTAGAGCTGGCGGGCCTGCACCATGGTCCGCTTGCGCCCCAGCGGCAGCGGCGCCAGCGCGGCATCCAGCCGCTCGTGGAAGCCGCCGTGGACCGGGTCGGCGAAGCGGTCGCGGCACAACGCCAGCAGCCGCGCGCGGGTGCAGCGGGAGAAATCGGCCAAACGGACGCTCATGCGGCCCTCCGGCGCCGGCAGGCGGCGCAACGGCAGCCGTGCGGGGCGATGAAGGTCTGAAAATAGACCTTGCCATAGTGGTAGGTGAGTTCCTCGCCCGGGGCGATGGGCCGCCGGGCGTAGATCCAGATGCGCCGCCCCACCTGCCGCGCCTCGCAGTTGGGCCGGCAGGCGTGGTTGATGTAGCGGGCCAGATTGTCGCGGTCGCGGGCGTCGATCACCCAGCGGTCGTCCACCGCGAAGAGGTAGCGCCCGCCGCGACGGTCGGCCTCCGCGGTGGTGATGCGCTCCCCGGTATATTCGATCACCCGCGCCCCGGCGGGAAAGGCGACGGTGGCGAACAGCCCCAGCCCCGCCGAACTCCGCCCCAAGCGGAAGCGCGAATCCCGCAAGCGCGAGTCCCGGGAAGGCGCGTCTGGCGATGTCACGGGGCAGGCGGCGGGGGCCGCCGGCGCGTCGGGAGAGCAGGATCTCATGGCGGAACATGTCGTCCCGCCGCCCCCTCCCTGGCAAGAGGCCACGCTCACGATGGGAAAACCCGATGCCAGGACACGACAAAAAGAAAGGGCCGCGCGGCGCATGTCCGCACGGCCCCTTCTCTTTGGCCAGTCAGGGTCGGCCCGGGTCCACAGCCAGGACCGGGCGGCCTTGGCCCGGTGCCCTCAGTTCTGCACTGCGGCCGGAGCCATGGCCGGAGCGGCCTTGTGAGCCTTCCGGGCCTTGTGGGTCTTCGCCTTGGCCGAAGTCGCGGCTTTCTTGGCCTTGTGGGCCTTCGGAGCCGGGGTGGCCATCGGGGCGGCGGCGGCCGGAGCCGACGCAGCCGGAGCCATGGTGGCGGGCGCCGCGGGGGCGGTGGTGGCCTGGGCCAGCACCAGCCCGGCCGGCTGAGCCGCCAAAGCCGGCAATGTCACACTCGCCAAAAATGCCCCGGCCAGGGCAGTCCTCAGCAGGTTCATTCTGTGTCCCTTTCCTGCGAAAAAGATCAAGGCGTACACACAGGAGATACGCCCTGTTACAGAGGTCTGTGGCGCTCCTGGCCGCGTCGCGTCAAGCCCGATCATCGACCTTACCGCAATGTCACAGGGCCGCCACGCACCCGGCGCAGCCGCCGCTTCAGGGCCAGACGCTTTCCAGCACCAGCTTGCGCACGCTGCCCCGCCACATCTCGCCGCAGACGCGCATGCCGATCGCGCCCAGCACCTGGCGGGAGGCGAAATTGTCCTCGCGCACCACCGCCAGGATCCGGCGCAGTCCGGCCTTCTCGTGGGCAAAGCGCAGCGCCGCGAAGGCCGCCTCGCTGGCCAGCCCCCGCCCCTGCGCCTCCGGCAGAAAGGCGATCCGCAGCGCCATGCCCAGCCCGTCGGGGCGCTCCTCCAGGCCGGTCAGCCCGACGAACCGCTCCCCGCGCCGCTCGCGCACCGCCCACATGCCCACGCCGCGATGGCCCCAGGCAATGATCTCCTCGGCCAGCTCCTCGTGCACCCGCGCCGGGGTGCGCACACCCCCCAGCATCACCGCAAACACCCGCGGGTCCGTCTTGATGGCAATCAGATCAGCCAGGTCCGCCCCCGATACCGGCGACATCACCAACCGCCCCGTGCGCACCACCCAGGCCGGGTTCATGGCGTGAAGGAAGCAAGCAAGGCCAGGGGCTTCGCCCCTGGACCCCACCAGGGGTCGAGCGACCCCTGGACCCGGCATTCTCGGGTTCTCCAAAAGGGGGCGCAACGAGGAGGTTGCGACCGTACCCTCGCGCCCCCTCTTGGAGAACCCGACAACGAATGGGTTCCAAGGGCCTCCCGGCCCTTGGCAGGTCCAGGGCGGAGCCCTGGCCTTCCTTGCCTTCTCCGCGCCACGGACACGGGCCTAGCGTTGCAGGGGGCGGTATTTGATGCGGTGGGGTTCGGCGGCCTCGGCGCCGAGGCGGCGGCGTTTGTCCTCCTCGTAGGCCTGGAAGTTGCCTTCGAACCACTCGACGTGGCTATCGCCCTCGAAGGCGAGGATATGGGTGGCGAGGCGGTCGAGGAACCAGCGGTCGTGCGAGGTGATGACGGCGCAGCCGGCGAACTCGGTGAGGGCCTCTTCCAGGGCGCGCAGGGTATCGACGTCGAGGTCGTTGGTCGGCTCGTCGAGCAGGATGACGTTGTGTTCGCCCTTGAGCATCTTGGCGAGGTGCACGCGGTTGCGTTCGCCGCCGGAGAGGATGCCGACCTTCTTCTGCTGGTCGGAGCCCTTGAAGTTGAAGGCGCCGACGTAGGCGCGCGAGGCCACGGCGGCCTTGCCGAGGTAGATCACGTCGGTGCCGCCGGAGATTTCCTGCCAGACGGTCTTGTCGGGGTCGAGGCTGTCGCGGCTCTGGTCGACGTAGCCGAGCGCCACGGTCTCGCCGATGCGCAGGGTGCCGGCGTCGGGCTGTTCGGCGCCGGTAATCATGCGGAACAGGGTGGTCTTGCCGGCGCCGTTGGGGCCGATGACGCCGACGATGCCGCCCGGCGGCAGCTTGAAGGAGAGGTCGTCGATGAGGAGGTTGTTGCCGAAGCCCTTGGAGAGCCCCTCGGCCTCGATCACGGTGCCGCCCAGGCGCGGGCCGGGCGGGATGACGATCTCGGCGGTGCCGGCCACGCGCTCGCGCGAGGCGGCGAGCATGTCCTCGTAGCGCTGGATGCGGGCGCGGCTCTTGGTCTGGCGGGCGCGCGGGGTGGAGGAGATCCAGTCCTTCTCCTCGGCGATGGCGCGCATGCGGGCCGTCTCTTCCTTCTCCTCCTGGGCCAGGCGCTTCTGCTTCTGCTCCAGCCAGGAGGAGTAGTTGCCCTCGAAGGGATAGCCGCGGCCGCGCTCGATCTCGAGGATCCAGTTGGTGACGTTTTCGAGGAAGTAGCGGTCGTGGGTGACGACCAGCACGGTGCCCTGGTAGTCGCGCAGGGTGCGCTCCAGCCAGGCCACCGACTCGGCGTCGAGGTGGTTGGTCGGCTCGTCGAGCAGCAGCACGTCGGGCTTTTCGAGCAGCAGCCGGCAGAGGGCGACGCGGCGCTTCTCGCCGCCGGAAAGCTGCGTCACCGGGCTGTCGGGGGGCGGGCAGCGGAGCGCGTCGAGGGCGATCTCGATCTTGCGGTCGAGCTCCCAGCCGTCCTCGTGGTCGATCTTTTCCTGCAGCTCGGCCTGCTCGGCGAGGAGGGTGTTCATCGCCTCCTCGTCCATGGGCTCGGCGAATTTCATGGAGATTTCGTTGAAGCGGTCGAGCGCGGCCTGCAACTCGGCGAAGGCGCCGGCGACGTTCTCCGCGACCGTCTTGTCGGGGTCGAGCTGGGGTTCCTGGGGCAGGTAGCCGACGCGCACGCCCTCCGGCGCCCAGGCCTCGCCGCCGAACTCGGTATCCAGCCCGGCCATGATCTTGAGCAGGGTCGATTTGCCGGCGCCGTTGACGCCGAGCACGCCGATCTTCACCCCGGGCAGGAAGGAGAGGGTGATGCCCTTGAAAACCTCGCGACCGCCCGGGAAGGCCTTGGTCAGGTCTTTCATGACGTAGACGTACTGATAGCTGGCCATCTGGCGGCAATTCCCTTCCGGGCAGGATGAGGGTGGGGATTGCTCTATCTAGGGTGTGCGGCGCGGGGGTGCAAATGCCGCGCGGCGGAGGGCAGCGCTTCGGCAGCCGCAGGGCCGCATGACCGGCCGCATGGCCGGCCGCATGAACCGGCGGCATGAACCGGCGGCGTGAACCGGCTGCGCGTCTGCGCCCGGCAGGGCTCGAACCTGCGACCAGGCCGTTATGAGCGGCCAGCTCTAACCAACTGAGCTACAGGCGCACGAGGCGCGGCGGCGGAGTTTCCCTTGTGACATGCCGAAATGCAACCAGGAGAATGCCACCAGGGGGGAATGCCACCTTGACCTCCGTTGCGCTTGCACGACAAAATAGCCCGTCTGGACAAAGAATTACACATCCTGAGGGAACGATGGCCGGCCCGGACCGGCGGAATACCAGCAGCCTCGCCACACCTCCCGCCCCGATGGGCCGGAGGCCGGCCGCGAACCGGATGCCGGCGCGGTTGCTTCGTCCGGCCGTCCATGTCTCTGTTGGATCACTGTTGGCGCATCGTGCGTTCGAGCCCCCCGGCCGCAACTCAGCCAAAGAATCCGGGGGAGCCTCGTTGGGGAGAAAAACGTGATGATCTTCGTGGCCTTCATCGTGGTCTTCGCCTGCGGCGTGCTGGCGCTGTACTACGGGTACAGCACCGGCCGGCAGGTGTTGGCCGCCGACGCCGGCACCACCCGGATGCAGGAAATCTCGGGGGCCGTGCAGGAGGGTGCCCGCGCCTACCTGAACCGCCAGTACACCACCATCGGCATCGTCGGCGTCGTCATCTTTGCCATCCTTGCCGCGACCCTGGGGCTCAAGGTCGCCATCGGCTTCGCGGTCGGGGCCATCCTGTCCGGGGCCGCCGGCTATCTCGGCATGAACGTCTCGGTGCGCGCCAACGTGCGCACCGCCCAGGCCTCGCGCAGCGGGCTCGCGGCCGGGCTCGGCATCGCCTTCAAGTCGGGCGCCATCACCGGCATGCTGGTGGTCGGCCTCGGCCTGCTCGGCGCCTCCATCTACTATGCGGTGCTGCTCGTCATGGGCGTGGAGACCCATGCCGCCATGGAGGGCATGGTCGCGCTTTCCTTCGGCGGATCGCTGATCTCCATCTTCGCGCGGCTCGGCGGCGGCATCTTCACCAAGGGCGCCGACGTGGGCGCCGACCTGGTGGGCAAGGTCGAGGCCGGCATCCCCGAGGATGACCCCCGCAACCCCGCCGTGATCGCCGACAACGTGGGCGACAACGTGGGCGACTGCGCCGGCATGGCCGCCGACCTGTTCGAGACCTACGTCGTCACCATCGTCGCCACCATGCTGCTGGGCGACATCTTCTTCCCCGCCGGCACGATGCAGAGCCGCCTGCTGATGCTGCCGCTGGTGATCGGCGGCGTGTGCATCGGCACCTCGGTGATCGGCACGCGCTTCGTCAAGCTCGGCCCCTCCGAGAGCATCATGGGGGCGCTCTACCGCGGGCTGATCGCCACCGGCGCCTTCAGCGTGGTGGCCATCGCCGTCGTGATGTTCATCCTGCTCGGCTTCAAGCCGATCGCGCTGCGCGACGGCAGCGTCACCACGACCTGGGCGCTGTTCCTCTGCGCGCTGGTGGGCCTGGGCGTGACCGGGCTGATCGTGTGGATCACCGAATACTACACCTCCACCCACTATCGTCCGGTGCGCTCGATCTCGCTCGCCTCGACCACCGGGCACGGCACCAACGTCATCCAGGGCCTGGCGATCTCGATGGAATCCACCGCGCTGCCGGTGGTGGTGATCTGCATCGGCATCGTGCTGAGCTACATGGCGGCCGGGCTCTACGGCATCTCCATCGCCGCGACGACGATGCTCTCGCTGGCCGGCATGGTGGTGGCGCTCGACGCCTACGGGCCGGTCACCGACAACGCCGGCGGCATCGCCGAGATGGCTGAGCTGGAGCCGGAGGTGCGCAAGATCACCGACGCGCTCGACGCGGTGGGCAACACCACCAAGGCCGTCACCAAGGGCTATGCCATCGGCTCGGCCGGGCTCGCCTCGCTGGTGCTGTTCGCCGCCTACACCGCCGACCTCGGCCGCTACTTCCCCTCGGTGAAGGTCGATTTCAACCTGCAGAACCCCTACGTGGTGATCGGCCTGTTCCTCGGCGGTCTGCTGCCCTACCTGTTCGGCTCGATGGGCATGACCGCCGTCGGCCGTGCCGCGGGCGCGGTGGTGATCGAGGTGCGCCGGCAGTTCAAGGAAATCCCCGGCATCATGGAGGGCACCGCCAAGCCCGACTACGGCAAGGCGGTGGACATGCTGACCAAGGCGGCGATCAAGGAAATGATCATCCCCTCGCTGCTGCCGGTGCTGGCGCCGATCGTGCTCTACTTCGTCATCACCTACGTCGCCGGCCAGGCGGCCGGGTTTGCCGCGGTCGGGGCCATGCTGCTCGGCACCATCGTCACCGGGCTGTTCGTCGCCATCTCGATGACCTCCGGCGGCGGCGCCTGGGACAACGCCAAGAAATACATCGAGGAGGGCAACTACGGCGGCAAGGGCTCCGACGCCCACAAGGCGGCGGTGACCGGCGACACCGTGGGCGACCCATACAAGGACACCGCCGGCCCGGCGGTGAACCCGCTCATCAAGATCACCAACATCGTCGCCCTGCTGCTGCTGGCGGTGCTGGCGACCACCATGCCGCACTGAGCTTCCGGCTCATCGGAGACGGAACGGGCCCCGGGGGAAACCCCGGGGCCTTTCGTTTGCGGGGGGAAGGTGATCGCCCCACCTTTCGCATGGGGGTCATGCGCAGATGCGGCATTTTCAAACGCGCAAGTGAGACCAATTCTCAGGGCAAGAAAGAAACCGGTTCCATTCCTGCCGGTCTCCTCCCGTTCAGCCCGAAAGGCTCCAGATCATGCGCAACACCTTCCTCTCCACTCTCACCGCCGCCGTCGTCGCCTTTGCCGCGCCGCTCGCCCTGGTGGCCTCCCGTCAGGGCGGTTTCCCCAACGCGCCCCGCTTCGACGCGACGAAGCGTCGCGGGGCGTAATCCCCTCCCTTTCGGTTCGGGCCTTGGTTCCCCCCCCTCCCTCCACCATCGGGGGAATCTCCCGGACAGCAAACGGCCCGGCCGCCTCAAGGCGCCGGGCCGTTTTGTTGTCCAGGCTGGTGTCGCGGAAGCGGCAGCTACCGCCAGGTCGGCGCCGGAACCCGGCGGACCCGGCGCTGCACCTCCTCGAAATCCGTGACGCGCGAATCCCAGAAGTCGTCGATCAGGTCGCGGTTGGCCGCCGCCCAGGCCGCGACGCGCTCGAAATCGCGGGCATAGAGCCCCCCCCAGATCTGCAGCGCCACCGGCTCCAGCGCGATCACCGTGCTGAGGTCGGGGTCGTAGCGCCCGCCGGGAGTCACCTCGATCACCGGAATCTCGCGCCCGTTGGAACGCTCCAGCCAGATCACCTGCGGCAGGCCAGTCAGATGCGACTTGAGCGCCAGGGGACGCTCCTGCCGGCGCGGCTCCCGGGGCGGAACATCCTGCTCCGGGACCGGAACGGTCTCCTCCGGCGGCACGGGCTCCTCTGCGGGCTCGGGGCGCGCCTCGGCCTGGGGCCGGGACGGCCGCTCCGGGACGGGCCCGGGTCGCGGGGCCGGGAGCGGGGCCGAAACGGGAGACGGGGCGGCCAACGCGGCGGCCCGGGCCTCCGCCTCGGCGTTCAGCATCGCCTCCAGGTCCAGCTCCTCCTCGTCTCCCGCCGCGTCGGGTTCGGGGAGCACAGGCTCTTCCGTTTCCGGCAGGTCGGGCTCCGGCAGGGGGGCAGCCTCAGGCTGGGATGGCGCCACGGGAGCAGTGGGGGCCTCCTCGGACGGGGCCTCGCGGAACACCCATTCGGCCGCCCCGGTCGCCGCCTCCAGCGCCGGCCAGGCCGACCGCAGCTTCGCCAGCGCCGTCTCCAGCGTCGCGATGAAATCCGCCTCCGTCTGCGAGGGCAGGCCGAACTGCGCCTGCAGCTGGGCCACCGGCACCGCCAGCACCGAGCCGTCCTGCGGCAGGCTCGCCGCCAGCCAGGCATAGAGGTCGAAGGCGAGAGGCGAATCCGCCACCGCCAGCACCACCGGCCGGCTCAGGGCCACCGCGTTCTCGGCCAGGGTCGCCTTCAGCCGGGCGGTGAGGCGTACCGAACTCCGCCATCCCCCCGCCAGGCCCCGGGCCCGGCCACGCGCGTCGAACACCGACAGCACCGGTCCGCCATCCCACGCCACCGTCAGCCGGGCACCTGTCAGGCGTTGCAGCTGCTCGGCCAGCTCGCGCAGGCGCGCCGGCGTGGTTTCCAGCCCGACCCGCTGCGCCACGGCGGCCGGGTCCTCGCCCAGCTCCACCACCACCGCATCGGAGCGCTGCGCCGCGTCGCAGATCGCCAGCAGCAGCAGCCGCGCCATCCGGCCAGCCGGCAGCGTGGTTCCCTCTGTCGCCTCCATGTGCAGCACCGCCCCGGCGGCCTCGCGTTGCCAGGTGCCGCGACTCGGGGCGCGCAGGGGCAGGGCCAGGCGGCACAAGGCACGATGGTGCCAAAGTACATCCTCGCCGACGGGCATCCTCTCTCCCGCCGGGAAGAGCGGCAGGCCGACAGTGGCATTCATCTCTGGGAAACCAGCAATATTAAAAAACTTCGGGGGACCGAACGCGCTGGCGTCCGGCCGATCACGCCCGGAAAGACAATTCCGCGGCCTGCGTGGCATCCTTAAGCAACATCGTCGTCCATATCAACCCGCACATCCCCCGGACTTGACCCCGCAGCGCAACGCCTCAACGCTGGCAGCGCATGACTTTGCAAAAGGCCCGCAAATGTTTCCTCCTCCCGACCGACTGACCGTGTGTTTTGCCCACGCCGCCTATGAGTTTCTCGACGGCGCCGAGACGCCCTGGACATGCCAGCAGGCCCACGACCCGGAGACCCTCGCCCGTCTGCTCCCCCGCGCCGACGTGCTGGTCATTTCCGGCATGTGGCACGGCGAGATGCTCGCCGCCGCGCCGCGCCTGCGCCTGGTGCAGTCCATCAGCGCGGGCACGGAACGCTTCGACCGTGCCGCCTTCGCCGCCGCCGGGGTGCGGCTGGCCTCGGCCAGCGGCGCCAACGCCCGCGCCGTCGCCGAGCACACCCTGTCCCTGATGCTCGCCCTCACCCGCCGCATCGCCGAGGCGCGCGACAACCAGCGCCGCCACCTCTGGCGCGGCATGCAGAGCAACCGCGCCCTGCGCGAGGACGAACTCGCCGGCAAGACCCTGCTGGTGGTCGGCCTCGGCACCATCGGCAACCGCGTCGCCCGCCTCGCCCGCGCCTTCGAGATGCACGTGATCGGCATCCGCCGCGACCCCGCCCGCGGCGCCGGGGACGCCCACGAGGTGCACGGCCTGGCCGCCCTGCCCGCCCAGCTCGGACGCGCCGACGTCGTCGCGCTGACCTGCCCGCTCACCGCCGAGACCACGGGGCTGATCGACGCCGCCGCGCTCGCCGCCCTCAAGCCCTCCGCCCTGCTGGTCAATTGCGCCCGCGGCGGCGTGGGGGTGGCCGGGGCGCCCGGGCGCGCCCCCCCCCCCCGCCCCCCCCGCCCCGCGGGGCCCCGCCCCCCCGCCCCCCACC
>CALNAL010000162.1 GCA_937874445.1 uncultured Acetobacteraceae bacterium
CCCCCCCCCCCCCCCCCCCCCCCCCCCCCCCCCCCCCCCCCCCCCCCCCCCCGCCGCGCGGCGGATGCTACACGACCCGATCATGCCCTATTTCCTCGACTTCGAGAAACCGATCGCCGAGCTCGAGAGCAAGATCGAAGAGCTGCGCAAGATGTCCGAGCCCGGCGGGCTCAACATCGCCGAGGAGGTCGCCCGCCTGACCGACAAGGCCGACCGCCAGCTGCGCGCCACCTATTCCAAGCTCTCGCCCTGGCAGAAAACCCAGGTCGCACGCCACCCCGAGCGCCCCAAGGCACGCGACTTCATCGCCGCCCTGGTCAGCGAGTGGACCCCGCTGGCCGGCGACCGCGCCTTTGCCGACGACGCCGCCATAGAAGGCGGGCTCGGACGCTTCCGCGGCCGCTCGGTGGTGGTGATCGCCACCGAGAAGGGGGCCGACACCGAAAGCCGGGTGGCTCACAATTTCGGCATGGCCCGCCCGGAAGGCTACCGCAAGGCGCGCCGGCTGATGGAACTCGCCGGGCGATTCGGCCTGCCGGTGCTCACCTTCGTCGATACCTCCGGGGCCTTCCCCGGGGTGGACGCCGAGGCGCGCGGCCAGGCCGAGGCCATCGCCCGCTCCATCGAGGCCTGCCTCGCGGCGCCCGTTCCGCTGGTGGCGACCGTCATCGGCGAGGGCGGCTCGGGGGGCGCCATCGCGCTGGCCGCCGGCGACGCCGTGCTGATGCTGGAGCACGCCATCTATTCGGTGATCTCCCCCGAGGGGTGCGCCGCCATCCTCTGGAAGGACGCCACCCAGGCCCCTGCCGCCGCCGAGGCGCTGCGACTGACCGCGCAGGATCTCCTGCGGCTGCGGTTGATCGATTCCATCGTTCCCGAACCGCTGGGAGGGGCGCACCGCGACCCTGCCGCCGCCATCGCCGCCACCGGGGATGCCATCGCCGCCGCGCTGGTGCCGCTGTCCGGCCTCGCCCCCGAGGCTCTGCTGGCTCACCGGCGCGAGAAGTTCCTCGCGATGGGCCGCGAGGCTCTCTCCTGAGCGCCTTCCCGCGCGGTTTGCCTGGATCCCTGGCGCCATCATGAACGTGTCCGATCCGCCTCCCCCCGATTCGTCCGCACCACCGGGCCCCCAGGAGCAGGATCCCCAGGAGGAAGGTCCGGGCGAGAGTGCCCGGGTGCGCTTTTTCGCCACCTTCCCCTCGATCATGCTGCCGATGTTCCTGGCGGCGATCGACCAGACCATCGTCGCCACCGCCCTGCCGGCCATCGCCGCCGACCTCGGCGAGGTGGAGCGGGTTTCCTGGGTGGTGGTGGCCTATCTCGTCGCCGCCACCATCGCCGCCCCCGTCTACGGCCGGCTCGGCGACCTGCTGGGGCGGCGCAAACTGCTGTTCGTGGCGCTGGGCCTGTTCATCGTGGCCTCGCTGGCCTGCGCGCTGGCCCCCTCCATCCTCGTCCTGACCGTGGCGCGCGTGGCGCAGGGGCTGGGCGGCGGCGGGCTGATGACCCTCTCGCAGGCGCTGATCGGCGAGGCCGTGCCGGCGCGCGAGCGCGGGCGCTACCAGGGGTACCTGGCCTGCGTGTTCGTCTCGGCCTCCACTTTCGGGCCAGTGGCGGGCGGCTGGCTGACCCAGTATTTCGGCTGGAAGACGGTGTTTTCCGCCAACATTCCCCTCGGCCTGCTGGCCATGGCGGTGGCCACCCGCCTGCCGCGCCGGTCCGCCGCCATCCCCGGCGGGCGGCTGCATTTCGACGTGCTGGGGGTGATCCTGTTCTCCGGCTTCATCGCCCCGCTGCTGCTGGCGCTGGAGCAGGCCCAGCGGCTGCGGCTTTCCGCCCTGCCGTGGGCGGCCGGGCTGGCCACGTTTGCCGCTTTTTCGCTGTGGCTGCTGCTGCGCCAGGAGCGGGTGGCGCGGGTGCCGCTGCTGCCGGTCTCGCTGCTGCGCCAGCCCGGCATCTGGCACACCGACGCCCTGGCCTTCTTCCACGGCGCCTATCTGGTCTCGCTCATCACCTATCTGCCGATCTATCTCCAGGTGGCGCGCGGGGCTGGCCCCGGCCAGGCGGGGCTGCTGCTGCTGCCGCTCACCATGCTGATCGCCGTCGGTTCGATCGCCACGGGGCGGGCGATGTCGCGCACCGGGCTGGGGGCGATCTTTCCCTCCTTCGGCATGCCGGCCATCGCCGTGCTGACGGTGACGCTGGCCTTTCTCATCCCGCATCTGAGCTTCCGGCAGATCCCGTTCCTGTTTGCCGCGCTGGCGGTGGTGTGCGGCACCGTCATGCCGGTGGTGCAGACCACGGTGCAGTTCGTGGCCGGACGCGCACAGCTCGGGGCCGCCTCGGCCACCGTGCAGTTCTCCCGCTCGGTGGGGGCGGCAGTGGGAACCGCGCTGGTGGGCGCCGTGCTGTTCGCCACGCTGGCCGCCTCCGACCGCGAGACGGCGCAGATGTTCGCTGCCATCGTCGAGATGGGCCCGCAGGCGCTGGCGGGGCTGCCGGCCGCGCGCGTGGCGGTGGTGCAGGGTGAGATCGCCGAGGCGTTCCGCATTGCCTTCCTCGCCATCGCCAGCTTTGCCGCCGTCGGCAGCGTCATGGCCTGGACTATGCCGGTGCGGCGTATCGGATAGGCGTGAAACGGGGGGACGGCCCCGTTGGTAATTCGAGAAAAGGTCTGTATAGGAAAGACGACAGAAACTTTCTTAAAGGACCTGACCGATGAAGCGGAGAAGCTTCACCCTGATGGCTGCGGCAAGCGTGCTGGGCGTTGGCGTGCTGCCGCGCATAAGCCTTGCTGCCGACACCATTCCGGTGGGCTCCATCGAGGTCCTTACCGGGCCAGTTTCTCCTTATGGCATCGCCATTCGCGATGGGGAGACGCTGGCGCTGGAGGAGATCAACGCCGCGGGCGGCGTGCTGGGCGGCAAGAAGATCGCGCTCACCGTCGAGGATTCCGCGGCCAACAAGGACCAGGCCATCAACGCCGCGCGCAAGCTGATCGGGCGTGACAAGGTGGTGGCGATCATCGGCCCGACCCTCTCGGCCGAGTATTTCGCCCTGGCCCCGATGACCAACCAGCGCAAGGTTCCGGTGATCGGCACCTCGATCACCTCGATCGGTGCCACCGACATCGGACCGTTCTGTTTCCGCACCTCGCTGCCCGAGGCCGACGTGATCCCGGCGGCGCTGCGCAAGGCGATGGCGCGCGGGGCCAAGACCATCGCCCTGCTCTACGCCAACGACGACCTCTTCTCGAAGTCGAGCTACGACCAGATGAAGGTCGCCGCCGAGACGGCGGGGCTGAAGATCATCGACATCGAGACCTTCGCCACCAAGGATACCGATTTCTCGGCCCAGCTCACCAAGGTCAAGGGCCTCAAGCCCGACGCCATCGGCATTGCCGCCCTGGTCGAACCCACCGCCGGCGTGCTGCTGCAGGCCCGCCAGCTCGGCTTCGGAGCGGAGACCCAGTTCCTCGGCGGCAACGGCGCCAACTCCCCGCGCCTGGGCGAGATCGCCGGCGCGGCGGCCGACGGCATCATGGTCGGCAGCCCCTGGTTCATCGCCAAGGACACGCCGCAGAACAAGGCGTTCATTGCCGCCTTCAACCGGAAGTACGGCAAGAACCCCGACCAGTTCGCCGCCCAGGCCTACGACACCATGCATCTGCTCGCCCGCGCCATCGACAAGGCCGGCGCGGCCGACCCGCTCAAGATCCGCGACGCGCTGATGCAGGTGAAGCAGGACGGTGTGATGGGGCCGCTTTCCTTCAACGCCAAGCGCGATCCGGCCTCCGCCGAGGGCGTGCTCGTGCTGGAGATGCATGCGGGCAAGTTCAGCATCGCCCCCTGACCGGGGGGACGGCCCGGGCCGGAGGCGCAAGCCATGCCTCCTGGCCGGGCCGGCCACCCATTCGATGTGGATGACGCATGGCCCCTCGCGGGCTAGCGTGGTTCTTTTCCGCTTACAGGTCGGCTCCAGATGCTTGCCCAGCAGCTCGTGAACGGCGTCCTGCTCGGCGCCACATATGCTCTTTTCGCCCTCGGCTTCACGCTGATGTTCGGCGTGCTGAAGGTGATCAACCTCACCTACGGGTTCTACTTCACCGCCGGGGCGTTCGCGGCGCTGTTCTTCACGCGCTATGTCGTGGCCTCGGTGTGGCTGGCCCTGCCGGTGGCCGCCATTGCCGCGGGCATCATCGCCATGGCCTGTGACGGGCTGCTGCTCACCCGGCTGCGCCGCCGCGGCGCGCCCGAACTCTCCTCGCTGATGGTGACTGTCGGTGCGGTGCTGGCGCTCAACTCCGCCGCCGCCGCCCTCTTCAGCCCCGACATCCGCCGCCTGCCGGTCGGGCTGGTCTCGGTCGAATCCTTCAATTTCTGGGGCGTGCGCGTCACCACGGCGCAGTTCCTCGTGCTGGGCGCCTCGATCGTGCTGGTGGGGGCGCTGATCTGGCTGCTGCGCGGCACCCGCGTGGGGGTGGCCATCCGCGCCGTCGCCGAGAACCCCGAGGCCGCCGGGCTGATGGGCATCAACACCGGGCGTACCGCCGCGCTGGTCTCCTTCGTCTCGGGCGCGCTGGCCGGGGCGGGGGGCATGCTGATCGGGCTGAACTTCAACGCCATCCACCCCTACATGGGCGAGGAGATGATGCTGCGTGGCTTCGTCGTGGTGATCGTCGGCGGCCTGGGCGACATCCGCGGCGCGCTGATCGCCGGGTTGATGCTCGGCGTGGTCGAGGTGCTGACCGCCGGCTACATCGATTCCGGCATGAAGGAGGCCGTCTCCTTCGCCATCCTCGTGCTGGTGCTGTGGACCCGCCCCTCCGGCCTGTTCGGCGCGCCCAAGCTGCGGAGGGCCTGAGCGATGGATCTCTCCTGGCTCGACGACTTCCTGTGGACCTATCAGAACGTCATCCACTCGGTGGGCATCAACGGGCTGCTGGCGCTATCGATGTACGTGGTGCTGGCGGTGGGGCAGCTTTCGCTCGGCCAGGCCGCCTTCATGGGGCTCGGCGCCTATTCCGCGGCGTTGATGACCCTCAAGCTGGGCTGGCCGTTCTGGATGGTGCTGCCGCTCTCCTGCGTGGTGCCCATCCTGTTCGCCCTGGCCATCGGTCTGCCCACGCTGCGGCTGTCGGGGGTGTATCTCGCCATCGCCACGGTGGGGCTCGGCGAGGTGCTCAAGGCGCTCTACGTCAACATCGACTACGTGGGCGGCGCGCTCGGCCTGACGGGCATTCCCGAGGCGACCGAGACCTGGATGATCTATGGCCTGCTGGCGCTGGCGGTGCTGGCCTTCTGGCTGGTGGCGCGCTCGGGCATCGGGCGGGCGATGGAGGCCATCCGCGAGGACGAGACCGCGGCGCGCGTGATGGGGGTTTCCTGCTTCCGCTACCAGCTCGGGGCGCTGGTGGTCTCGGCCATGCTGGCCGGCATCGCGGGCGCACTGGAGGCGCATTCCACCAGCCTCATCAGCCCCGGCGAGTTCGGCTTCGAGCCGGAGGTTTCCATCCTCTCCTTTGCCCTGTTGGGCGGCATCGGCACGCCGATCGGTCCCGTCGTGGGCGCCTTCATTCTCACCCTGCTGCCCGAGCTGCTGCGCGGCATGGCCGACCTGCGGCTGGTGTTCAACGGGGTGATCATCGTGGTGGCGGTGCTGTTCATGCCCGAGGGGCTGGTGGCGCTGCGCCTGCGCAGGAGGTCGGCATGAGCGCACTGCTGCAGACCCGCAACCTGACCCGGCGCTATTCCGGCCTGGTCGCGGTGGACAGCGTGGACATGGAAGTCCACGAGGGCGAGATCCACGCGCTGATCGGCCCCAACGGCGCGGGCAAGACCACGCTGTTCAACCTGATCTCCGGACTTACGGCGCCCTCCGAGGGCAGCATCACCCTGGCCGGGCGCGAGGTTGCGGCTCTGCCCGCCGAGCGCCGCGCCGCGCTGGGGCTCGCCCGCACCTTCCAGAACATCCGCGTCTTCTCGGCGATGACGGTGCTGGAGAACGTGCTGACCGGGTTGCAGCCGCGCCGGCGCTGCGGGCTCGCCGCCACCCTGCTGCGCACGCCGATGTTCCGCCGCGAGGAGCGCACGCTGGTGGCCCGCGCGCTGGTGGCGCTGGAGACGGTGGGCCTGGCCGCGCGCGCCGACGAGCCGGCCGGCGGCCTCTCCTACGGCGACCAGCGGCGGGTGGAGATCGCCCGCGCCATCGCCCCCGAGCCCGCCCTGCTGCTGCTCGACGAGCCGGCCGCCGGCATGAACCCCGCCGAAACCGAGGCGCTCGGCCGCCTGGTGCGGCGCATCCGCGACGGCGGCACCACCGTGCTGCTGGTCGAGCACGACATGGGCTTCGTGATGGACATCTCCGACGCGGTGACGGTGCTGAGCTTCGGCAAGTGCATCTGCCAGGGCACGCCCGTGGAGGTGCGCTCCTCGCCGGAGGTGATGGAGGCCTATCTCGGGCAGAAGGTGGCCGCCCGCCTCGCCCAGCGCTTCGCCGGAGCCCAGGCCGGCCGAGCCAGCGCATGAGTTCCACCGAGTCCCTGCTCAGCGTCGCCGGGCTAGAGGTCGCCTACGGGCGCACCGCCGCGGTCCAGGGCATCGACCTCGTGGTGGGCGAGGGGCAGGTCGTGTCGCTGATCGGCGCCAACGGCGCGGGCAAGACCACCACGCTGCGCGCCCTCTCCGGCATGATGCGTCCGCGCGCCGGGCGCATCGTCTTCGCCGGGGCCGACATCGCGGGGCTGCCCGCTCATCGCGTCGCCGCGCTGGGGATGCGCCACGTGCCCGAGGGCCGGCAGATATTCGCCGAGCTGACGGTGGACGAGAACCTCGCCATGGGTGCCTGGCTGGAAAGCGACGGGGCCGAGATCGCCCGCCGCCGCGAGCAGGTGCTGGAGCGCTTTCCCCGCCTGCGCGAGCGGCTGACCCAGGCCGCCGGCACGCTCTCGGGCGGCGAGCAGCAGATGCTCGCCCTCGGCCGCGCGCTGATGGGGGCGCCGCGCCTGCTGCTGCTCGACGAGCCATCGATGGGGCTCGCGCCGCTGTTCGTCGAGGAGATCTTCGGCATCATCGAGGGGCTCAAGCGCGAGGGCGTCACCATCCTGCTGGTGGAACAGAACGCCTCGGCCGCGCTCGAGGTGGCCGATACCGCCTATGTGCTGGAGGGCGGACGCATCGCGCTTTCCGGCCCGGCGCTGAAGGTGGCGCACGACCCCGCGGTGATGGCGGCCTATCTCGGGGGCTGAGGCGGGGCGGATAGCCCTTGCGGAATTCGCAACGATATGCCCTGCATCGGTGCTGACGGTGGCACCCTCAGGGCATTGGTTGACGAATGGATGAGCAGGCCGGGTCGGGCATCTACGGGCAGCGGCCACTTTTGTTTCTGTTCGGGGCCGGGGTGATCCTGGTTGCGACGCTGGACCTCTCTGTCTGGCTGTTCCTGAAAATTGCCCCGCGGTGGGGGGACCCCTGGGGGCTCGCCGCACCTTTGCTGGCCCAGTGGCTGCTGGATCCAGACCGGCGACCGGCACAGGTCGCGCTTGCCCTCGGTCTGCCGCTCGGAATGGTCCTGCTGTACGCCTTCCCGGGAATCAGCACATTCACCGAGCCGATCGCACTGGGGATCACGAGTTCTGCCGTTTCTCTCGGTCTCCTGCTGATCCGGCCATCCCGCCGCAGCCGGACGGCCGCTATTTTCGCGGCCGGAATGCTGGTCATCCTTGGCGAACAAATCTGCAACGCAGGGCAGGCGCTGACAGCGGGCGATGCCCTGACATTCGATCATCGAGCCTATCTCATCGACCTGTCGCTGGGCATCAGCCCGGTCGGTGTGCTGAGGGGGAGCTTCGATGCCTTGCCGGAGTTTCTGCGGCGAGGGGGATGGGTGGGATTCCAGATCATCTACGAGACCATCATGCTCATGATGGCAGTCGTGGTGCTGCTGCATCTCAGGGTGCGTTCGCCGCGATGGGCGGTGGCGCTGGCGGCGCTGCTGCTGAGCGGCGGCATCGGCGGCCTGCTCTATCATTTTTTCCCGGCGGCCGGGCCGGCGTTCGCCTTTCCGGGCTTCCCCGCCTTGCCGCCGACCTCGGCGGTGTCGCCGGCAGCCGCGCCGCTCGATGTCGCCTACGCACGCAATTGCATGCCCAGCCTGCACACCACCTGGGCGTTGCTGATTGCCCTCAATGCCCGGGGCCTGGCACGGTCGTTCCGTTGTTTCGCCGCTCTCTATCTTGTCGCTACCGTGCTGGCCACGCTGATTTTCGGCCAGCACTACCTGATCGATCTGGTGGTCGCCGTTCCGTTCGCGTTGGCGATGCAATCGCTGGCGGAAGCGATGATTGCTCGCCGGTTGCCCACGGTGGTGTTCTGGGCCGGGAGCGCTGCCGTGGCAGGGTGGTTCCTGGTCCTGATCTGGCGTGCGCAGTGGTTCCTGGCCATTCCGGGTTTTACCCTGGCGGCCTGCGTGGCGACGCTGGCCGGTGGCATTCTGGGAGTCTCTTGTCTCAGGCGGCCTGCCCGTCATTGGCGCCGGAGGCCCCCTTCGACGATCTGACAAGAGCGGCTCGATACCCGGTCCCACGAGCATGGTTCCGGCGTCGGCGTGCTGCCGCGACGCGGGGCAGGGGCTCTTCCTTCGGGAAGGAGAACCAGGGAAGCCTCATTCAGGAAGGGCTCCGCGGCCTGTGTCAGCTGCGGAGCCCAACGAACAAAGTCCTTTTTGCTTCTTTTTCCTTCAGGAAAAAGAAGTTCTTCCCTTCCCGCTACATGTTGCGCCCGTGGCAGTGCTTGAACTTCTTGCCGCTGCCGCAGGGGCAGGGGGCGTTGCGCGGGCAGTTCTTCCAGGTTTCGGGGTCGGCGGGGTCCACCGCGTCGCTGCGCAGCGGGCGGGTGGTGACGTGGGTCACACTGCCGTCCTCGGTGCGGTATTCCTGGTCGGCGGCGTCCAGCCCCTCCGGCGCGGGATGGCTCTCGACCATCTGGGCCTGCGGCGGCGGGGGCGGCTGCGGCACGCCGAGTTCGACGCGCGCCAGCATCGCCGTCACACGCTCCTTCAGCACGTCGAGCATGGTGGTGAAGAGGTTGAACGCCTCGCTCTTGTATTCGTTGAGCGGGTCGCGCTGGCCGTAGGCGCGCAGGCCGATGCCCTGGCGCAGCCGGTCGAGCACCAGCAGATGCTCCTTCCAGACCATGTCGAGCTCGTGCAGCAGCACGGTCTTCTCGGCGTAGCGCATCATCTCGGGGCCGAAGTTGGCGGCCTTGGCGGCCATCTTGGAGTCTGCCGCCGCCATCAGCCGCTCGCGCAGGGCGTGCTCGTCGATGCCCTCCTCGCGCGCCCAGTCCTCCACCGGCAGGTCGAGGTCGAGCAGCTTCTTGACGTCCTCGGCGAGGCCCTTGGCGTCCCACTGCTCGGCGTAGGCCTTCTCGGGGATGCGGTGGGCTACGGCGTCGGCGATGACGTCGGCGCGCATGTTGGCGACCGTCTCGGAGACGTCGTCGGCGTGCATGAACTCGCGGCGCTGGGCGTAGACCTCCTTGCGCTGGTCGTTCATCACGTCGTCGTATTTGAGGACGTTCTTGCGGCTGTCGAAGTTGCGCGCCTCGACCTTCTTCTGTGCCTTCTCCAGGGCCTTGTTGATCCAGGGGTGGGCGATCTTCTCGCCCTCTTTGAGCCCGAGCTTCTGCAGCATTCCGCCCATGCGGTCGGAGCCGAAGATGCGCATCAGGTCGTCTTCGAGGGAGAGGAAGAAGCGCGAGGTGCCCGGGTCGCCCTGGCGGCCGGCGCGGCCGCGCAGCTGGTTGTCGATGCGCCGGCTTTCGTGGCGTTCGGTGCCGATCACGAACAGCCCGCCGGCCTGGCGGACGATCTCGGCGCCGCTGTCCACCTCGGCGCGGATTTCGGCCTCCCGGGTGGCCCGTGCCTCGGGGTCGGCGATGTCCTCCAGCTCCAGCTTGAGGCGCATCTCGATGTTGCCGCCGAGCTTGATGTCGGTGCCGCGGCCGGCCATGTTGGTGGCGATCGTCACCGCCCCCGGCGCGCCGGCCTGCGAGACGATCATCGCCTCGCGCTCGTGGTGGCGCGCGTTCAGCACCTGGTGGGGAATGCCGCGCTTTTTCAGGATCGCGGAGAGTTCCTCGCTCTTCTCGATGCTGACGGTGCCGACCAGCACCGGCTGCTGGCGGGCGCGCGCCTCGGCGATGAGGGTGGCCACCGCGTTGTATTTTTCCCGGGCGGTGCGATAGACCTCGTCGTCCTGGTCGTCGCGGATCACCGGGACGTTGGTGGGGATCTCCACCACGCCGAGCTTGTAGATCTCGGCGAACTCATCGGCCTCGGTGAGCGCGGTGCCGGTCATGCCGGCGAGCTTGGGGAAGAGGCGGAAGTAGTTCTGGAAGGTGATCGAGGCGAGGGTCTGGTTCTCGGCCTGGACGGTCACCCCCTCCTTGGCCTCCAGGGCCTGGTGCAGCCCGTCGGAGTAGCGCCGCCCTTCCATCATGCGGCCGGTGAACTCGTCCACCAGGATCACCTGGTCGTTGCGCACCATGTAGTCCACGTCGCGCGAGAACAGCACGTGCGCGCGCAGGGCCTGCTGGGTGTGGGCGAGGATGTTGATGTTGCCGCTGTCGTAGAGCCCGCCGGCGGTGATGATGCCGGCGGCCTTGAGCGCATCCTCGGCGCGCTGCTGGCCGTCCTCGGTCAGCGTCGCGGTACGGAATTTCTCGTCTTTGTCATAGACCGCCGGGTCCTTGACCAGCTCGCGCATCACCACGTCGACCGAGCGGTAGAGGCTGGAGGAATCCTCGGCCGGTCCGGAGATGATCAGCGGCGTGCGGGCCTCGTCGATGAGGATGCTGTCCACCTCATCGACGATCGCATAGCTGAAGTCGCGCTGGACCATGTCCTCCAGGCGATACTTCATGTTGTCGCGCAGGTAGTCGAAGCCGAACTCGTTGTTGGTGCCGTAGGTGATGTCGCAGGCGTACTGCTCGCGGCGCTGGGTGTCGTCGAGGCCGTGGACGATGATGCCCACGCTCATGCCGAGGAAGCGGTAGATCTCGCCCATCCACTCGGCGTCGCGCTTGGCCAGGTAGTCGTTGACGGTGACGACGTGCGCCCCCTTGCCGGGCAGGGCGTTGAGATAGACGGCCAGCGGGGCCACCAGGGTCTTGCCCTCGCCGGTCTTCATCTCGGCGATCTTGCCGTCGTGAAGCACCATGCCGCCGATCAGCTGCACGTCGAAGTGGCGCATCCCGAGCACCCGGCGGGAGGCCTCGCGCACCACGGCGAAGGCTTCGGGCAGCAGCTCGTCGAGGGTCTTGCCGGCGGCGAGGGCGGCGCGGAACTCGTCGGTCTTGGCCCGCAGCGCCTCGTCGGAGAGAGCCTTGACGGCGGGCTCGAGCGCGTTGATTTCCGGTACCCGGCGTTGGTACGCCTTGAGTGCGCGGTCATTCGACGTGCCGAGGATGGCGCGGGCAATGCGGGAGAACATGTACAGGCCTTCCGTGGCGGATCCCCCCGGACGCGCCCGCGCCGGAGACACCCGCCAGATTTCCACAAAACAGGCTGGCCGTCAGATAAGGCCGGGCGGGGGAGCGGTCAACGACCCGTGACAATAAGGCAGGACAGCCGCGCGAACGCAGTGGCGGTTGTTGTCGCCGTCCCGGGCTTCGGCCATAACTCCGGCCGGTTTTGAAAGGAATCGCCTCCATGCGGTTTTCCCCCTTCTTTCCGCGCCGCTTCCGCGCGGGCCTGGCGCCGCTGGCGCTGGCGCTTTGCCTCGCCCCGATGTGCCTCGTGTCGCCGGCGCGCGCCGCCGATGCGCCCGATCCGGTGGTGGCCAAGGTGGGACCCACGGTGATCCACCTCAGCGACGTCGAGCAGGCGGCCCAGGCCCTGCCCGAGCAGTACCGCAGCATGCCCCAGCAGATGCTGTTCCCCGCGCTGCTCAACCAGATGGTAGACCGTGCCGCGGTGGTGCTCGCCGCCCGCAAGCAGGGGCTCGACAAGGACCCGGCGGTGGCCCACGACATGGCCCGCGCCGCCGATGACGCCCTGCAGGCCGATTTTGTGCGCCGTGCCATCACTCCTCACGTCACCGACGCGGCGGTCCGCGCCCTCTACGACAAGGAGATCGCCGGCAAGCCCGGCGAGGCGGAGGTGCACGCCCGTCACATCCTGGTGGACAACGAGGCCGACGCCCAGGCGATCATCGAGCAGCTCAAGAAGGGCGGCGATTTCGCGGCCCTCGCCAAGGAGAAGAGCACCGACAAGGGCAGCGCCGATACCTCCGGGGGCGATCTCGGCTGGTTCAAGCGTGGCGACATGGTGCCCGAGTTCGCCAAGGCGGCCTTCGCCATGAAGGCCGGGCAGATTTCCGACAAGCCGGTGAAGAGCCAGTTCGGCTGGCACGTCATCCAAGTGCTGGAGACCCGCACCGCCCCGCCGCCGAGCTTCGAGGAGGCACGCGGCGAGCTGCGCACCCAGCTCATCCAGGGCGAGGTGAAGAAGCTGCTGACTTCGGCCCGCCAGGGGCTGAAGATCGAGACCTTCAACGCCGATGGCACCCCCCAGCGCGCCACCGACGGCGCGATGCCGCCTTCCGGCGAGAAGCCCGCGGGTGCCCAGCCTTCCGGCGCCCAGAAAGCCCCCGCGTCGAAGAAGTAGCCTCGTCCGGTTCTGGAGAGTTCGCCATGGCCCCGTCCGCCAAGTCCGCAGCCAAGTCTGCTGCCAAGAAGTCCTCTGGCTCGCCGCTCTGCGTGCCCCTGCCCGAGCTGCTCCCCCTCGCGGGGGTGCGACTCGGCGCCGCGGCCGCCGGCATCCGCTACCAGGGGCGCACCGACCTGGTCATGGTCGAACTCGCCGCCGGAACCACCGTCGCCGGGGTGTTCACCCGCAACAAATGCCCCGGCGCCCCGGTGGACTGGAACCGCGCCGCCCTGAAGAAGGGCCGCAAGGCCCGGGCGGTGGTGATCAACGCCGGCAATGCCAACGTCTTCACCGGCAAGATCGGCGCCGCCGCGACGCGTACCACCGCCGAGGCGGCCGCCGAGCTGGTAGGCTGCAAGCCCCGCGAGGTGATGCTCGCCTCCACCGGGGTGATCGGCGAGGTGATGGCGGTGGACAAGCTGGTCGCCGCCCTGCCGGCGCTGCACGGCGCGCTGGCCGAGGATTCCTGGGAGGCCGCCGCGCGCGGCATCCTCACCACCGATACCTTCCCCAAGGGGGCGGTGCGCAAGGCCAGCATCGGCGGCGTCGAGGTGACGCTGCAGGGCTTCTGCAAGGGCTCCGGCATGATCGCCCCCGACATGGCGACCATGCTGTGCTTCGTCTTCACCGACGCGAAGATCCCCCCCGAGGCGTTGCAGGCCGCGCTGGCCAAGGGGGTGGATACCTCCTTCAACTGCACCACGGTGGATTCCGACACTTCCACCTCCGATACCGTGCTGCTGTTCGCCACCGGCCAGGCCAAGCATCCGCGCGTGCCGGCCGAGGGCGGGGCGATGCTGCGCGGCTTCCGCGCGGCGCTGTCCGACCTGCTGGCCGACCTCGCCCAGCAGGTGGCGCGCGACGGCGAGGGGGCGCGCCACTTCATCCGCATCGACGTCACCGGCGCCGCCTCCAACGGCTCGGCGCGGCGGGTGGCCAAGGTGGTCGCCGAATCGCCGTTGGTGAAAACCGCGGTGGCCGGCGAGGACGCCAACTGGGGCCGCATCGTCGCCGCCGTCGGCCGCGCCGGCGAGCCCGCCGACCGCGACACCCTCTCCATCGCCATCGGCGGGGTGTGGATGGCCCGCAACGGCACCGTGGTCGATGGCTACGACGAGGCGCCGGTGGCCCAGCACATGAAAGGCCACGAGATCCACATCGAGATCGACCTCGGCCTCGGCCGCGGCAAGGCCACCGTGTGGACCTGCGACCTCACCCACGGCTACATCGACATCAACGCCGACTACCGGTCCTAAGGAAGCCAAGGTCTTCTTTTCCTGAAGGAAAAGAAGCAAAAGGACTTTTGTCCGTTGGGGAATCGTACGTCGGCGGCGCCGAGGGAAATGCCGACGGGCAGAGGAGGTTGGGGCTTCGTCGCTGTTGCACAAAGACGAAGCCTTTATTCCGAGTCTCCCGTCACGTACCGCGCCAGCCCCGCGCGCGGAGCCCAACGAACAAAGTCCTTTTTGCTTCTTTTTCCTTCAGGAAAAAGAAGTGCTTGTTCCTTGGCTTCCCCCCCTTACGGGGCGGGAGTCTCGTCGGTCCAGGGCGTGAGCCGGGGGGCCGTGTCGTCCGTCACGCGGATGGCGGCGCGGGCTGCCGCTCCGGTCGCGTCGAGCACGACGATGCGATAGAAGCCCGGCCCCGGCGGCTCCCAGGGCGCCGCGCGCAGCGGTCCCGGCGGGGGCAGGGGGCGGCCGTTCACCAGGAAGCGTAGCGGCCGTTGCCCGCCCATGGCGCGCAGCTCGAGCGGGCCGGTGCCGGCGATGACCGCGCCGGGCGGCGGAAAGAGCAGGCGCAGCGGGTCGGGCTCGGGGGCGGCGGCCAATGAAAGCGGCGGCGCGGCGGCGGCGGGAGTGCGCGGGGCCGCCGGCAGCGCCCCGAACACCCGCGCCAGGAGGGGCAGGGCGCGCTCGGAGGCTTGGCCGCCGGCCATCGGTGTGCCGTCGGGCCGGCCCACCCATACCCCCACCAGATGCGCGCGGTCGAAGCCGAAGGCCCAGTTGTCGCGGTTGTCCCAGCTCGTGCCGGTTTTCCAGGCTACGCCAGCCAGGCCGGGCGCGCCGGGCAGGGGGCGGGTGAGGATGTCGGCCACCATCTCTGCTGCCGCCGGCGGCAGCAGCCGGGGGGCGGCAGGCTCCCCCGCGGAGGCCAGAAGCGGGAGCGGCACCGCCCGGCCGTCGGTGGCGAGCGCACCGTAGAGCGCCATCAGCTGGCGCATGGTCAGCCCGGCGCCGCCGAGGGCCAGCGGCAGGCTCGGCGTGGCGCCGACGGGCAGCACCGGGGGGGTCCCGGCGGCGGCGAGGGCGGCGGCGAATCGGGTCGCCCCGTAGCGTGCGAGCAGCCCCACGGCGGGCAGGTTGAGCGAGCGGCGCAGCGCGTCGGCGGCGCTCACCCGCCCGGCGAAGCGGCCGGAGAAATCCTCCGGCCCGTAGGCGCCGTAGTGGGTGGGCACGTCGGCGAGCAGGGTGTCGGGCTGGGCCAGGCCGTCGGCGAAGGCGAGGGCGTAGAGGAAGGGCTTGAGTGTCGAGCCGGGGCTGCGCAGGGCGCGCGTGGGGTCGAGGCGGCCGCCGCGCGCGGGGG
>CALNAL010000163.1 GCA_937874445.1 uncultured Acetobacteraceae bacterium
GCGCTGCGGGCGGCCCCCGAGGCGGGGCTGACTCTGGTGGGCATCGGGCCGGCGACCAATCTGGCTCTGGCGCTGGCCACCGAGCCGGCGCTGGCGACGCGGGTGCGCGAGATCGTGCTGATGACGGGCGCGCTGGGCGAGGGCAACGTGACCCCGGCGGCGGAGTTCAATGCCTGGAGCGACCCGGAGGCGCTGGCGGTGCTGCTGGGCTGCGGCCGGCCGGTGACGCTGGCGACGCTGGAGACCACCCGCCAGGCGCTGTGCACGCCGGAGCGGCTGAACGCGCTGCGGGCGGCGCCGGGCGGGCGGGTGCTGCGCACGGCCTGCGAGATCCTGTCGCGGGTGCCGCCCTCCGCGCGTCATGGCGGACGGGGCGCGCCGCAGCACGATTCCTGTGCCGTGGCCTGGCTGGTGGCGCCGGAGCTGTTCGGCGTGCGTCCGGTGCGGGCCGCGGTGGAGCTGGGCGGGGCCTCGCGGGGACGCACCAACATTGCCTGGCTCCGGCTGGCGGGGGCGGCCAACGCGACCTGGCTGGAGAGTCTCGATTCGAATGAATTTTTCGCCCTGCTCGGCGCACGTCTGGGACGGTTGCCATGAACGATGATCTGAAGAGCGATGAAGCGGAGGGGGCGCTGGCCTTCTGGCTGGCGGGGATTTTCGCCGTGCCCCCCGATGCGGCGCGGCTGGCGGCGTGGCGTGCCCCGCAGGGGCGGGCGACGCTGGAGGCGCTGGGGGCGGCGGCCGGAGTCGGCATCGAGGTGGCCGCCGTGCTGGCCTGCCGCGGCGACGCGCTGGCCGTGGCGCGGGCGCACGAGCGGCTGTTTTCCGGCATGGCGGGCCCGCGCGGAGTGGCGCCGTTCCAGTCGGTGATCACCGGCGGGCGGCTGTGGGGCGAGGCGGCGGCGGCGATGCGCGCGCGCCTGGCGGCGGCCGAGGTGGCCCCGGTGGCGACGCTGGAGCACGAGCCGCCCGACCATGTGGCCACCGAGCTGGCCCTGCTGGCCGCGCTGCTGCGGCGCGGGGAGGCGGCGGCGGCGCGTGCGCTGGCGCGCGACCAGATGGCGCCCTGGCTGGGCCGCTTCGCCGCGGCGCTGGCGGAGGCCGACCCGGGAGGCTTCCACGCGGCGGCGGCGGCGCTGGCGGCGGCGCTGGTGGAGCGGCTGTCCGGGGAAGCGGCCGCCTCCTGAATCCTGCCCTTCCCGCGTGGCGTTTGCGCGCTCACGTCGACTTGATCTAGATGAACGCAGACGCTTCGCCTTCGAGGGGAAAGGCTCCTCTGGAGCGCGCTGTGGAAGGAATTGCCATGACGGGCGAACTGCCGACCCCGGTTCATCTGCTGAAATTCGCCCTGCATGCCCTGCCGCCGCCGCTGATGCAGCCGGCGCTGGAGGGGGTGATGCGGGCCATGGAGCGCCAGCACGAGAAGCTGTTCCGCCGCCTCTGCAAGCTGGCCCCGGCGCGCATCCTGTTCGTGCCCGACGACACGCCGCAGGCCTTCCTGCTCGACATCGCCGCCGAGCGGTTGCGCCTGGAGCCCGCCGCGCGCGACGCCAAGGCCGATGTGGCGATCAAGGGCCGGCTCGCGGCGCTGCTGGCGCTGATGGAGGGGCGCGTCGATTCCGACACCGCCTTCTTCACCCGCTCGGTGCAGCTGAGCGGCGACACCGCCATCGCGGTCGGCTTCCGCAACACCCTCGACGGCGAGAACATCAGCCTGATGGAAGACGCCCTGGCGAGCGTCAAGCCGCTGGAGGAGCCGGGCCGCAAGCTGGTGCTGCGGCTGGACCGGCGCCTCGGCCGGGTGCGCGCGGGGATGGAGCGCTGGCGCGACGGGGTGCATGCCCGCGCCCATGGCGGGCACGACCCCGCCGAGGAGCACGCCGCGGTAGAGGGCGAGATCGCCGGCCTGCGCAAGCGCCTTGCCCAGCTCGAGGCGACGGTGCGCCGCCGCGGCGCGGGGGGGGAGAAGGCCGCGTGACGAAATACCTCGAGCTGGTCTGCCCCGGCGGCACGCCGGCGGCCTTCCGCGCCTCGGTGGATGCCGGGGCGGATACAGTGTACTGCGGGTTCCGCGACGTCACCAACGCGCGCAACTATCCCGGGCTGAACTTCGACCGCGAGGAGATGGCCGAGGCCATCGACTACGCCCACCAGCGCGGACGGCACGTGCTGATCGCCATCAACACCTTCCCGCGCGCCGGCGAGATGGGGCCGTGGCGGCAGGCGGTGGACGATGCCGCCTCGCTCGGCGCCGACGCGGTGATCCTTGCCGACATCGGCGTGCTCGACTACGCGGCGAGCCGGCATCCCGAGCTGCGCCGGCACCTTTCGGTGCAGGCCGGTGCCTCCAACATGCTCTCGCTCGACTTCTACCGCGAGAATTTCGGCATCTCGCGCGCGGTGCTGCCACGCATGTTCGAGCTGCGCGAGGTGGCCTCGCTGGTGGCGCGCATGGGGGTGGAGGCCGAGACCTTCGCCTTCGGCAGTTTCGGCACCATGACGGAGGGGCGCTGCATCCTCTCCTCGTATTTGTGCGGCAAGTCGCCTTCCTCCGACGGGGCCTGCGCGCCGGCCGAATGCGTCACCTATGCCGAGCGCGACGGCGAGGAGCGGGTGCTGCTGGGCGGAATGACGATGAACAGCTTCGCCCCCGGCGAGCCCGCCTCCTATCCCACGCCGTGCAAGGCGCGGCTGATGGTGCGCGGCGAGCCGATGTACATCTTCGACGAGCCGGAGGGGCTGAACGCCCACGACATCCTGCCCCGGCTCAAGGAGGCGGGGGTGACGGCGCTGAAGATCGAGGGCCGGCAACGCTCGCGCGCCTACGTGACCCAGGTGGTGCGCACCTTCCGTGCCGCGCTCGACGCGCTGGCGGAGGGAAGGCCGGTGCCGCCGGCCGACCTCGTGGGGATCACCGAGGGCGGCAAGGAATCGCTCGGCGCCTACAGGAAGGGATGGCGATGATGCCGGCAGGACTGACAGGGTCAAAACGGACAGGGGCGGGACTCACCCTGGGGCCGCTGCTGTTCCACTGGCCGGTGGAGAAGCGGCGCGACTTCTACGCCCGCATCGCCGACGAGGCGCCGGTCGATTGCGTGCACCTCGGCGAGGTGATCTGCTCCAAGCGCGCGCCGTTCTTCGAGCGCGAGATCCCGGCGATCGCCGAGCGTCTCAAGAAGGCGGGCAAGCAGGTGGTGCTCTCCACCCTGGCGCTGGTGACCACCGAGCGCGAGATCGCGGAGGTGCGCGCCGCCTGCGACGCGGGCTATCTGGTGGAGGTCAACGACGTCTCCTGCCTGCGCGTGCTGGGCGGACGGCCGCACGTGGTCGGGCCGCTGATGAACGTGTTCAACGAGGGCGCGCTTTCCTACATGGTGCGCGGCGGAGCGGTGCGGGTCGTGCCGCCGCCGGAGGTTTCCGCCGCCGGCATCGCCACCCTGGCGCGCGCGGCTCAGGGGATGGACAAGGGGGCCATGGACCAGAGTGTGGAGATCGAGGCCTTCGCCTTCGGGCGGCAGGTGCTGTCGATCGCCATGCGCTGCTACCACGCGCGCTCGCGGGGGCTGACCAAGGATACCTGCCAGTTCGCCTGCGAGGCCGATCCCGACGGGTTGCCGCTCGCGACCATCGCCGACGAGCCGTTCGGCGTGGTCAACGGGATCTCTGTGCTCTCGCACGGCTACGTCGCGGCCTTCGCGCAGATGGCGCCGCTGGCGGCGGCCGGCGTCGCCCGTTTCCGCCTCTCGCCGCAGGATTGCGACATGGTGGCGGTGGCGAAGCTCGCCCGCTCCGTGCTCGACGGCGCCCGCGAGCCCACGTCGGCCCTGGCGGAACTGCGCCCGCTGATCGGCGCGGTGCCGGTGGTGGACGGCTACCTGCGCGGCGTGTCCGGGCGCGAGACCATCCCCGCGTAAAGGAAGGCAAGGTCTTCTTTTCCTGAAGGAAAAGAAGCAAAAGGACTTTCATTCGTTGGGCTCCGCGCGTGTTGCATGCGCGGAGCCTAATGAATAAAGTAATGCGGCGTGTAGGGTGGGCTTCAGCCCACCGCTTCGCTGCATTGCCCCCGCAAGGCAAGGTCTTTTTGCCTTTCTGAAAATGAACAAAAGGATTTTTGTTCATTTATCTCCGCGCCTGCCCCAGGTGCGGAGCCAAACGAACAAAGCTTTCTTGGTTCTTCTTGCTCGCAAGAAGAACCCCTTCCTTCCTTGCCTTGCTGTCACGCCTTCCCCGCGCCACCGATCCGGCCGGCTTGCCGTCCCCCCGGTATGCGCCACGGGAAGCCGTCGGGTTGTACCTATCGCATAAAATCGGGTTGCACCTGCCGCGGGGGGAATGCCAGTGTTGGTTCCCGTCAGCTTACGGGGAGCGGCGGGATGACCAACACCACCATCGGCCTGAAGATCGACGATTCCGTGCGGGAGCGGCTGCGTCTGGCCGCCGACCAGCTCGGCCACGCGCCGCACTGGCTGGCCAAGCAGGCGCTGCTGGCGGCCCTGGAGCGCGTCGAGCGCGGCGAGCGGCCGTTCATCGGGGCCGAGGAGGATGACGAAGGCGGTGTCACCCCGTTCCTCGCATTCGCCCAATCGGTACAACCGCAATCCACCCTGCGCGCGCGCATCACCGCCGCCACGCGCTCGCCCGAGCCCGAGCGCATCCCCCAGCTGCTGGAGGAGGCGCGCCTGACTCCCGAGCAGGCGGTGGCCACCCACGCCCTGGCGCTGAAGCTGGTCGGTCGGCTGCGCGAGAAGGGCGCGCGCGGGCCGGTGCAGGGGCTGATCGCCGAATACGCCCTCTCCTCGCAGGAGGGCATCGCGCTGATGTGCCTCGCCGAGGCGCTGCTGCGCATCCCCGACAAGGGCACCCGCGACGCGCTGATCCGCGACAAGATCGGCGGCGGCGACTGGCAGAAGCATCTCGGCTCCTCGCGCTCGCTGTTCGTCAACGCCGCCACCTGGGGGCTGCTGATCACCGGCCGGCTTGCCGTCGCCTCCAGCGAGACCGGGCTGACCGCCGCGCTGACCCGCCTGATCGGGCGCGGCGGCGAGCCGCTGATCCGCCGCGGCGTGGACACCGCCATCCGCATCATGGGCGAGCAGTTCGTCACCGGCCAGACCATCGCCGAGGCGCTCGCCAACGCCCGCAAGCTGGAGGCCAAGGGCTTCCGCTACTCCTACGACATGCTCGGCGAGGCCGCGATGAACGCCGCCGACGCCGCCCGCTACATGAAGGACTACGAGCAGGCCATCGCCGCGGTGGGCGCCGCCTCGGCCGGGCGCGGGCCGATCGAGGGGCCCGGGGTCTCGGTGAAGCTCTCGGCCATCCATCCCCGCTTCGCCCGCGCCCAGCGCGAGCGCGTGATGGCCGAGCTGCTGCCCGCCATCCGCCACCTCTGCGAGCTGGCGCGCGACCAGAACATCGGCCTGACCATCGACGCCGAGGAATGCGACCGGCTGGAGCTGTGCTTCGACCTCTACGAGCAGCTCGCGCTGGACCCGGCCCTGGCGCACTGGGAGGGGCTGGGCTTCGTGGTGCAGGCCTACCAGAAGCGCGCGCCGCTGATGGTCGAGGCGCTGATCGACCTCGCCCGCCGCGCCAACCACCGCCTGTGCGTGCGCCTGGTCAAGGGCGCCTACTGGGACCTCGAGATCAAGCGCGCCCAGCTCGACGGGGTGGAGGATTTCCCGGTGTGGACGCGCAAGGCGCACACCGACCTCAGCTATCTCGCCTGCGCGCGCCGGATGCTGGCGGCGACCGACATCATCTTCGCCCAGTTCGCCACCCACAACGCGCGCACCCTGGCGGCGCTGATGGCGCTGGCCGGCCCGGAATACCCGCCCGGCCGCTACGAGTTCCAGTGCCTGCACGGCATGGGCCAGCCGCTCTACGAGGAGGTGGTCGGCCCCGACAAGCTCAACCGTCCCGCCCGCTTCTACGCGCCGGTGGGCAGCCACGAGACGCTGCTCGCCTATCTCGTGCGCCGCCTGCTGGAGAACGGCTCCAACTCCTCCTTCGTCAACCAGCTCGGCGACGAGAGCGTGAGCCCGGAGAAGCTGATCGCCGACCCGGTGGATATCGTCGCCGCCCGCCATCCGCTGGGGGCGCCGCATCCGCGTATCGCCATGCCGCGCGATGTCTATGGCACGGCGCGGCCGAATTCCTGGGGCATCGACCTCGCCGACGAGCAGCGCCTGGCCTCGCTGGCCCCGGCGCTGCTGGCCTCCGCCGCCGCGCCCTACGAGGCGCGCCCGATGCTGGGGGAGGGGGACACCCAAGGGTCCGCGCGCGACGTGCTCAACCCCGCCGACCATCGCGACCGGGTGGGCAGCGTGGTCGAGGCCACCCCTGATGTGGTGGAGCAGGCGCTGGCCCAGGCCACCGAGGCGGCCGGGCTGTGGCAGTCCACCCCGCCCGCCGAGCGCGCCGCCTGCCTGCGCCGCGCCGCCGACATCCTGGAGGAGCGCATGCCCGCGCTGATGGGGCTGGTGGTGCGCGAGGCCGGCAAGACCCTGCCCAACGCCGTGGGCGAGGTGCGCGAGGCGGTGGATTTCCTGCGCTTCTACGCGAGCCAGGCCGAGGGCTTCGACAACGCCACCCATCGCCCGCTCGGGGTGGTGGCCGACATCAGCCCGTGGAACTTCCCCCTCTCGATCTTCCTCGGCCAGGTCTCGGCGGCGCTGGCGGCGGGCAACGCGGTGATCGCCAAGCCCGCCGAGGAGACCCCGCTGATCGCCGCCCAGGCGGTGGCGATCCTGCGCGAGGCCGGGGTGCCGGCCGGGGCGGTGCAGCTGCTGCCCGGCGACGGCGGCGTCGGCGCGGCGCTGGTGGCCGACGCGCGGGTGGCCGGCGTGGGCTTCACCGGCTCGATCGCCGCGGCGCGCTCCATCGCGCGCAGCCTGGCCGGGCGGCTGGACGCCAATGGCCGGCCCATCCCGCTGGTCGCCGAGACCGGCGGGCAGAACGCGATGATCGTCGATTCCTCGGCGCTCGCCGAGCAGGTGGTGGCCGACGTGCTGACCTCCGCCTTCGATTCCGCCGGCCAGCGCTGCTCGGCGCTGCGCATCCTCTGCCTGCAGGAGGAGGTGGCCGGGCACATGCTGGAGATGCTGCGCGGCGCTATGGCCGAGCTGGCCGTGGGCAACCCCGACCGGCTTTCCACCGACGTCGGGCCGATCATCAGCGCGGCGCAGAAGGAGATGCTGGAGGCGCATATCGCGGCGATGCGCACGGCCGGGCGCAAGGTGACGGCGGGGCGCCTGCCGGCCGCCTGCGCGCACGGCACCTTCGTGGCGCCTGCGATCGTCGAGATCGACTCGCTCGACGAACTCAAGGGCGAGGTGTTCGGCCCGGTGCTGCACGTGATCCGCTGGAAGCGCCTGGGGCTCGACCGGCTGGTGGAGGGCATCAACGCGCTGGGCTACGGCCTGACCTTCGGCGTGCATACCCGCATCGAGGAGACGGTGGAGCGCGTGCTCGGGCGCATCGTGGCGGGCAACTGCTACGTCAACCGCAACATCATCGGCGCCACGGTGGGGGTGCAGCCGTTCGGCGGCTCTGCGCTTTCCGGCACCGGCCCCAAGGCGGGCGGACCGCTGACGCTGTGCCGGCTGCTCGCCGAGGCGCCCGAGCCCGATCTGGCCGGCGGCCAGGCCCCGGCGGCGGCGGGCGCCTGGGCCGACTGGCTGGCGGCGCAAGGCGAGGCCGACGCGGCGCTGCGGGTGCGCGCCCAGGCCGCCGCCAGTCCTCTGGGGCTGATGCGCGAGCTGAAGGGCGTGGTGGGCGAGCGCAACACCTGGTCGCTGGAGCCGCGCGGCACCGTCGAGTGCCGGCCCGCGACCCCGCTCGGCCTGGCGCTGCAGGTCGGCGCCGCGCTGGCCACCGGCAACCGGGCCGCGGTGGTGCTGTCCGCGCCTCTGGCCGAGGCGCTGAAGGGACTGCCGGCGGCGCTGGCGGGCGTCGTCTCGGCCAGCCCGGCATCGGCGCCGGCGGCGGTGCTCTACGAGGGCGACGCCGACGGCCTGCGCGCACTCGCCCAGGAGCTGGCCGCCCGCGAGGGGCCGCTGGTGGCGCTGTGGGGCGCAAGCTCGCGCGCGGTGGCCGAAGGGCGCCCGGCATGGCCGCTGCATTGGCTGCTGCGCGAGCGCTCGGTCAGCGTCAATACCGCGGCGGCCGGCGGCAACGCCAACCTGCTCACCGAAGTCGCCCAGGACGGATAGGCCGGCTCGGCGCCAAGGCCAGGGAAGGCGAGGGAAGGCGAGGGAAGGCGAGGGAAGGGAAGGGGAAGGAAGTCTTCTTTTCCTGAAGGAAAAGAAGCAAAAGGACTTTATTCTTTT
>CALNAL010000164.1 GCA_937874445.1 uncultured Acetobacteraceae bacterium
GGGCTGCCGAAGGGGCCGCGCGCGAGATCACAGCGATCCCAGCCGGCCACTTATGGGGGCTCTCCGTCGCGGACAGCCCCGGGATGTCAAAGCCCCGGAACGCGGAGGCGCCGGGACACCGAATCGCCAGGCCTGCCCGCGGCCGGCCTGGATGCGACGTTCCGCCTCGCCCGCGACGCGTTGCCGCGCGCCCTGTTTCCGGCGCTCGGCGTTGCCGCGAAGCGATCCCGCCGGAGTGCGACCGGCTCAGCTGATCAGGTTGAGCAGCCCGGCCGAGCCGGTGCTGCCGGTACCGCCGGACGTGCCCGAGGTGTCCTGGTGTGCCTGGGTGGTGGTCTGGGAAACGATGTCCCCGTTGGCATTCTTGACGATGGTGGTCACCGAGCCGTCGGCGTTGGTCATCGTCGTGGTGGTGGTCTGGCTGCTGCTGTTACTGCTGTTGCTGGCGCTGCTGCTGCTGGCGCTCGAGGTGCTGCCTGCCCCGCTCAGGGAGGACAGCAGGGTCGAAGCCGCACTGACACCGGAAATGCCGCTCATCGCTGGCTCCTTCATGTCGCACGGTTCCAGGAATCCCCCCGAAAACTTAGGAATTCCTTAAGCCGCCGGCAGTTCCAGAATCGCCGGCGGATGCCCGTGCCCGGAGAGAAAGCGGACCAGATCGGCCCCGGAGAGGGTGACGGTCGCGGTATTGACCAGCGGATGCATCAGCACCCGCGCCGCCGCGGCGAGGCGGGAATCCACCACCACCCGCACCCGTCCGGCGGTGTCGTTGACGGCGGCGAGCGGCGTCACCGCCCCGCCCATCACGCCCAGCAGGGTCTCCAGCTCCCCCTCCGGGGCGAAGGAGAGCCGCCGGCTGCCGATCGCCCCCGGCAGCGCCTTGAGGTCCACCCGCATCGCGGCGGGAGCGAACACCAGCCAGAACCGGCGCGCGGCGTCACGCAGGAAGAGGTTCTTCGCCGCCGCGCCCGTCAGGCGGTCCCAGTAGGGACGCGCCGCCTCCACGGTGGCGATCGGGGGATGCTCCAGGATCTCGAAGGCGATCCCCTCGGACCGCAGCGCGGCGAGCAGGCGCGGGGGCGTCCACGAAGGCGCCACGGGGGAGAAACCGGCGGAAGGGGGCATGTCCTGCATGACCTCCCTACCTAGGCCGCCTCCCCATCGCGAACAACCCGGGACGGCAAGGTGTTCTTCTTGCGAGCAAGAAGAACCAAGAAAGCTTTATCCGTTAAGGGCTCCGCGCCCGTGTCAGTCGCGGAGCCCAACGGACAAAGTCCTTTTTGCTTCTTTTTCCGGAAGGCAAAAAGAAGACCTTAACCTCCCCTTCCTCCCCGCCGTCCGACACGCTTCCGACACGCTTGCCGCCCTCGCCGGGGTCTGCGAGAACGGCGGCCCTCGCCGGATGGAGTCGTCGCGTGCCCTTCTCTCCCTTTCCGTCCCGCCCTGCCTCGCGCCTGCGCGGCGGGACGTTGGGAATCCTGCTCACCCTGGTCTCCTGCCTGCTGTTCGCCGCCGGCAACGCGGTGTCCAAGTCGGTGCTGCAGTCGGTGCCGATGTTCGAGGTGCTGTGCCTGCGCGCGGTGCTGACGGTGCTGCTGCTGGCCCCGCTGATCCACCGCAGCGACCTCAGGCGGGCACGGGCGGCGGGCAGCCTGTGGCTGCACGGGCTGCGGGTGGGCTGCTCGTCGTGCGAGGTGTGCTGCTACTACACCGGCGTCATGCTGCTGCCGCTGGCCGATGTCTCGGCGATCTATCTGGCCTCCTCGATCTACGTCACGGCGATGTCGGCGGTGTTTCTGCACGAGGCGGTGGACTGGCGGCACTGGGTGGCGGTGGGCGTGGGGTTCGTGGGCGTGCTGGTGGCCCTCGCGCCCGGGGCCGGCAGCGTCCCCGGAAGCTTCGGGAGCTTCGGCCCCTCCGCGCTGATCGTCGTGCTGGGCAGCGTGATCTACGCCATCTCGCTGGTGGCCACGCGGCGCCTGCGCGGGGCGCCCAATCTCGTGCTGGTGATCTCCCAGACCGCCGGACTCGCCGTGGTCACGGCCGTCACCCTGCCCGGATGGCAGCCGATCGGGGTGGGCGAGGCCGGCATGGTGGCGCTGGCCGGGCTGTTCTCGCTGGCCGGCTACCTGACCATGAACCGCGGCCTGCAGGTGGCGATGGCCTCGGTGGTGGCCCCCTTCAACTACAGCGCCATCGTCTGGGCGGCGATGTTCGGCTTCCTGATCTTCGGCGAGGTGCCGGGCGCCTCGGTTCTGCTGGGGGCCGCGATCATCATCGGCGCGGGGTTGTTCCTCGCGCTCTGCGAGCAGCGCTCCGCACGCGGCGCTTGACTCTCCCTGCGCGCGGTCGCTCGAATCAGGCGTCCGCCGGACTGGCCGTGGCCGGGCGCATGCCCCGACGCGCCTGCCCGCAACCGGCCGGCGCAACGAGGGAGACACGGTCATGAAGCAACGCATCAGCAGCGTCGACGCCATGGAGATCTTCGATTCCCGCGGCCAGCCGACGGTCCGGGTGTGGATTTCGCTCGATGATGGCACCCACGCCACCGCCTCGGTGCCCTCCGGGGCCTCCACCGGCGAGAACGAGGCGCTGGAGCTGCGCGACGGCGACAAGAAGCGCTTCGGCGGCAAGGGCGTGCTCAAGGCGGTGGCACACCTGCGCGAGACCATCGCGCCCGCGCTGATCGGCCTCGACCCCTCGCGCCAGGCGGAAATCGACGCACTGCTGATCGACCTCGACGGCACCCAGGGCAAGTCCAAGCTCGGCGCCAACGCCATCCTCGGAGCCTCGATGGCGGTCGCCCGGGTGGCGGCCAAGGCGGCCAAGGTGCCGCTCTACGCCTATCTCGGCGGCCCCTCGGCGGCGCGCCTGCCGGTGCCGATGATGAACGTCATCAACGGCGGCAAGCACGCCGACAACTCGCTGGACTTCCAGGAATTCATGCTGGTGCCGCACGGGGCGTCGAGCTTCCGCGAGGCGATGCGCTACGGCGCGGAGACCTACCAGGCGCTGAAGGGCGTGCTGAAGAAGCGGGGGCTGGCCACCGGCGTGGGCGACGAGGGCGGGTTCGCCCCCAGCCTTTCGGGCAACGAGGCGGCCTGCGAGCTGATCGTCGAGGCGATCGAGACGGCCGGCTTCAAGCCCGGCACCCAGGTGGCCATCGCGCTCGACCCGGCGGCCAGCTCGTTTGCGGTCAAGGACGGCTACGAACTCGCCAAGTCCAAGGGCGGGCACAAGACCTCCGAGCAGATGACCGCCCTCTACAAGAAATGGATCGGCGCCTACCCGATCGTCTCCATCGAGGACGGCCTGGCCGAGAACGACTGGGCGGGCTTCACGCGCCACACCAAGGCGCTGGGCGAACGGATCCAGGTGGTCGGCGACGATCTCTACGTGACGAACGTCGAGTTCGTCCGCCGCGGCATCGCCGAGCACGCGACCAACGCGGTGCTGATCAAGCTCAACCAGATCGGCACCGTCACCGAGACCATCCGCACCATCGAGCTGTGCCGCGCCGCCGGCTGGCGCTACGTGGTGTCGCATCGCTCCGGCGAAACCGAGGACACCTTCATCTCCGACTTCGCGGTGGCGATGGGCGGCGGGCAGATCAAGACCGGCGCCCCGTGCCGCTCGGAGCGGGTGGCCAAATACAACCGCCTGCTCGAGATCGAATACGCCCTCGGCAAGGCAGCCATCTACGCCAGCCCGTTCGTCTAGCCTGTCTGGAATCTGTCCGCGTTTTCCCGGCTCAAACCGCGGACAGATTCCCCTTCATGGCGTGGGCGGCTGGCCGGCGGGAGGCGGGGCGAGGCAGCGTCCGTCGCGGAAGAGAGCCCACTCCTCGCACGTCCGTCCGTCCGGCAGGCGGCAATAGCCGACCTCGCCGGCGGCGGTGCGCAGGCCCGTCAGCTGCCCTCCCCGGCGCACGCAGGCCACGGCGGCCGGGTTGGCGAGCTGCGCGCCGGAGGAAGGCGCGTGGGCGGCGGGAGCTTCGGCGCAGGCGGCCAGCGACAGGACCAGCGTCAGAGCGATCCGGCGACAGGGCGGCATCGGCGTCTCCCCGGAAAATCGAAGCGGATCTCAGAACATGTAGTTCATGCTCAGCCCGGCACTCACGCCGGTCTTGGCCTGGGTGATGGGGCTGCGCGCGGCGCTGCCCACCAGCCGCGTCAAGGCCGCCTGGCCGGAGACGAACCAATGGTCGGTGAAGAAGTAGTTGGCGCTCAGCCCGAAGCCCACCGACTTGAAGCCGCCCGAGGCGTTGAAGCGCCGCAGCCCGGAGCGCCGCGACTGGGCGACCCCCACGCCGAAATAGCGCTGCATGTAGGTATCGTCGGCCAGGGTCGTGCTGGGGCCCGCGAACCACTGGAACGTCTGGCTGCTGCCGGGCAGGGGCATGTAGGCGCCGAGGTCGCCGATCCAGCCGTTGGTGGCGCCGAGCTGGCGGCGCACGTTCGCCCGCAGCACCACCGGGAAGTCCCGCGACAGCACCACGTCGCCGAACACCTTGGCCTCGGGCGCGAAATTGACGTTGCCCAGGCCGTTGAGGTGCACGCGGTCGGCGGATTCCTTGCGGCCGAGATCGTAGGAGATCGCGACGCCGGCGCGGTACATCTTCTCGTGGATCAGGTTGATGCCGAGCCCCTCGCCCAGCGAGGCGAAGGCGATGTCGCGGTAGCGCATATCGAAGGACACGCCCGGTTCGATATGGGTGCGCGCCGAGCCGTCGTAGAGCGGCTGGGCGGCCATCGCCCCGCCCGCCACCACCTGCCAGCGCGGGATTTCCGGCATGAAGATCCCGCGCAGCATCTCGCCGCCGTTGTACTGCCACTCGGCGAGCGGCGAGGGGGTCTGGGCCCGCGCGACGGGCATGGCCGCCAGCAGGGCCAGTCCCGCGATCCCTCCCCTCGCCAGCCCGTACCACACGCGGCCGGCCGCGGCCTCGCCGCGTGCCTCCCGCTCCCGGAACCGGCGTCTTTGCCAAGGAAGCATTTTCATGGAGTCGGTTTCTCCCACCCCGCCCCGCTCCTGTCCAGCCCCGACGGTGGGCAACAGGCCCTCCCCGTCACGGCGCCACGATCACCCGCGATTTGTTCGCGGCGAGGCATTCCAGGTAGTCGGATGGCAGATTGTCCTCCGTGATGATGGTATCGATGCCGTCGAACGGACAGTACGTGAAAAGGGATATCACGCCTATTTTCTGACTGTCCGCCATGATGAAGCTTCTCTGGCAATGCTCGACGGCCGTTTTTTTAATTTCCACCTCGCTCGATTGGGAATTCGTCACGCCGTTCTTGATGGAAATGCCGGTCGTTCCCATGAATGATTTGTTGATATTGTGCCGCAGAAGAATTTTCGCGGCATATCCGCCCGTGAAGGAATAGCTGTGCCGGCTCAGCGTGCCGGACAGGGTGATCACCTCGATATTCTCGAAGGGGATCGCCTTGACGATGACATTGACGTTGTTGGTCAGGATGGTGACGTGCCGGCCATCCCCCAGGAAATCGACCATGCCCATCGGGGTCGATCCGGAATCGATGTAGATGATGTCCCCATCGTCGACGAGGCCGGCGGCGGCGCGGGCGATCTTGCGCTTGGCCTCGCGGTTGATGATGTCGCGGGTCTCGTAGGGGGTGATGAGCTGGCGAGGGGGCTGGGCCGCCACGCCGCCATAGGATTTCTGGATGAGTCCCTGCCCGTCCAGGATCTCGAGATCCCGCCGCAACGTGCTCAGGGAAACGCCGAAATGTGTGCATAACTCCTGCAGGGACGCGAACTTCTTCTCGAAGATGTACTCCTGCAACGCATTGATCCGCTGCGAGCGCATGGCAGCCTCTCCCCCGGAAAAACGTCGCGCCTGACGCGCGGGCCCCCTCGCCGCCCGGCCGGCTGCCGCTGGCCCTCTCTTCCGGTCCCCCTCTTCCGAACGCGGGAGACCGGTCTTTGGCGGATATACCCTCC
>CALNAL010000165.1 GCA_937874445.1 uncultured Acetobacteraceae bacterium
CCCGCAGCCCGCCCACCATCTGGTGCAGCACCGCCGAGACCGGGCCCTTGTAGGGCACGCGCCCCTCGATGCCCTCGGGCACCAGCTTCATGGTGTCCTTGATCTCCTGCTGGAAGTAGCGGTCGGCCGAGCCGCGCGCCATGGCGCCGAGGCTGCCCATGCCGCGATACGATTTGTAGGAGCGGCCCTGGTAGAGGAACACCTCGCCCGGCGCCTCGTCGGTGCCGGCCAGCATCGAGCCCACCATCACCGCGTCGGCCCCGGCGCCGATCGCCTTGACCACGTCGCCCGAGGTGCGGATGCCGCCGTCGGCAATCGCCGGGATGTTGCGCGAATGGCAGGCCGCCGCACACTCCATGATCGCCGAGAACTGCGGCACGCCCACGCCGGCCACCACGCGGGTGGTGCAGATGCTGCCCGGGCCGATGCCGATCTTGACCGCGTCGGCGCCGGCCTCGATCAGGGCCAGGGCGCCCTCGGGGGTGGCGATGTTGCCCGCCATCACCTGCACCGAATTGGACAGCGCCTTGATGCGCTCCACCGAGCTGAGCACGCCCGCCGAGTGGCCGTGGGCGGTATCGACCACCACCACGTCCACCCCGGCCTCGATCAGCGCCTTGGCGCGGGCGTAGCCGTCCTCGCCCACGCCGGTGGCGGCGGCGGCGCGCAGGCGGCCCAGCTCGTCCTTGTTGGCCAGCGGGTTGGCCTCGGCCTTGTCCATGTCCTTGACGGTGATCAGCCCGACGCAGCGATAGGCCTCGTCCACCACCAGCAGCTTCTCGATGCGGTTCTTGTGCAGCAGCAGGCGCGCCTCCTCGCGGTCCGTGTCGGGCGGCACGGTGATGAGGTTCTCGCGCGTCATCAACTCGTAGACGCGCAGCGTCGGGTCGGTGGCGAAGCGCACGTCGCGATGGGTGAGGATGCCCACCAGCCGGCCGGTGTCGCGCTCCACCACGGGAATGCCGCTGATGTGGTGGCTGCTCATCAGGGAGCGGGCGTCGGCCAGGGTGTCGTCGGGGTAGATGGTGACGGGGTTCACCACCATGCCCGACTCGAACTTCTTCACCTGGCGCACCTGGGCGGCCTGCTCCTCGATGGTGAGGTTCTTGTGGATCACGCCGATGCCGCCGTGCTGGGCCATGGCGATGGCCATCGCGCTCTCGGTGACCGTGTCCATCGCCGAGGAGATCAGCGGGATGTTGAGCGGGATGGTGCGGGTCATGCGGGTGTGGGTGTCGGTCTGCAGGGGCAGGACCTGCGAGTAGGTCGGCACCAGCAGGACGTCGTCGAAGGCCAGCGCCTCGGTGATGCGCCCCGCGCCGATGCCGGCAGCGGAAGTGCCGGAAGAGACGCTCCCGGAAGAAACGGGGGCGTCAGCCGCGCCGGTGGAGGCCGGTGCGGAAGTATCGAGATCTTGGGGTGCCATGGTCCAACCTTTCTCAGGGTGCCCTCGGCGGACGGGAATGCAACCGCCGGGCGGGACGACTTTGGCGGCTCCCCATAAGCCCAGCCGCCCCCCCGCGCAAGCATGACGCGATGACAAGCCCGGCACTCTCCGCGGAGCTGCCCCGCGCGGGCCCTCGCCATTCCTCCCTCGGGCTGCTAGCAGGAGGCCCCTCTTTCAAGGCGCCCAATGGAACCGCTGCCCGGTCGCCACCGCCCCTCTCTCCGACAGGCCCTCTGGGGAACCTTGCTCTCGCTGGTGCTGCCCGGACTGGGGCAGGCCTACGCGTGGCATTTCCGTGCCGCGGCGGGATTCGCGCTGGCCTCCCTTCTCCTCTCGCTCGCCGGAGTCGCGGTGAGCGAGACCGCCTCCCCCACCGCGATCAGCCTCGCCGAACTCGGGACGGTGGTGGGGCTGACGGTGCTCAGCCTGGTCCTCAGCCTGGCCGCCGCCGCCCACGCCTGGGGCGTGCTGCGCCGGCCCGGCACCCGGGAGGGCGCGCGCCCGGCAGGATGGCGCTTTTCGCCCTGGGTGTGGGCGGGCGGACTGCTGGTTCTCGCCGCCGCCGAGGTGGCCGCCCCCGGCATCGATTGGCAGGGATATCAGGTCCCCTCGGGCTCCATGCATCCCACCCTGCTGGAGGGCGACCGCTTCCTGGCCGTGGCCGGGCCGGCGGTGCGCGACGATCTGCGGGCGGGGGATGTCATCGTCTTCCATCTGCCGCGCGACCCGGCGGTGATCTACGTCAAGCGGCTGATCGCGCTGCCGGGGCAGAGCGTGCAGATGCGCGCGGGGCGGCTGTTCATCGACGGCACCGAGGTGCCCCACGAGAGCCTCGGCCCGGCCGACACGGGACCGGCCGGGGAAGGCCTGGAGCGCTGGCGCATGACCCTGCCCGACGGATACAGCTACATCGCGCTGAAGCACCCCGGGCGCCCCTACCCGCTCGACAACACCCCCCTCTTCCACCTCGGCCCCGACCAGCTCTTCGTGATGGGCGACAATATCGACGACAGCCTCGACAGCCGCGCCACCCAGGACGGCGTCGGCCTGCTGCCGCGCGGCAACGTCGAGGGACGCGCCTCGGTGATCTTCTGGAGCCGCCATTCCGGACGCATCGGCAGCGCCGTGCGTTGAAAGCGGGAGGTAAGGCGAGGCAAGGGAAGGTCTTCTTTTCCTGAAGGAAAAGAAGCAAAAGGACTTTATTCT
>CALNAL010000166.1 GCA_937874445.1 uncultured Acetobacteraceae bacterium
CGGAAGGCGATCGACCCGGGCGCGTCCTCATCAGGCGCGCTGACCAAAGGGCGGTTGCTGACGGCGACCATTCTGGCCGCAACGTTCTCCGTGCCTGAAATTGCCTGCGCCGCCCGGCCCTCCCCTGCCGCCTCCGCGCCCCACCATGCCGTCGTGACCTCCCATCAGGCCCCCAAGACGGCCGCCTCCAAGGCCGCCCCCAAGGCCGCAGAGAGCAAGGTCGCCAAGTCCCACAAGGCAACCGCCGAGAAGGTTGCCCCCCGTTCCGCCGCGAAGCGTTCCGTCGAAAAGGTGGTCTCGCGCGGCAGCCAGACTCAGAAGAGCGGCGCGCGCAACGTGACCGGCTTCGAGTCCGCCAACATCCATCGCATCGTCTTCTCCAAGGCTTCCTCCGCCAGCGATCGCCGCTCCGTCCACGAATCCAAGGCCGCCACCCGCGGCAGCGTGCATCTCAAGAAGACCCCCGAGCACAACCTTGCCCTGGGGCGCGGCAACTCCAAGTCGGGCAAGGCCCGCGTCTATGCCAGCCGCAACGAGGTGCTCCAGTGCGTTCCCTTCGCCCGCGCCGCCTCGGGCATCGAGCTGAAGGGCAACGCCGTGAACTGGTGGGACGCCGCCTCCGGAGTCTATGAGCGCGGCCACCGCCCCGAGGCCGGCGCCGTGCTCAACTTCCGCGCCAACTCCAGCATGCGCCTCGGCCACGTCGCCGTCGTCAAGCACATCATCAACAACCGCGAGATCGAGATCGACCACGCCAACTGGGCCTGGTCGGGCAAGAGCAACGTCACCCGCAACGTCGCGGTGATCGATGTCTCCGAGCGCAACGACTGGACCGCCGTCCGCGTTGCCCTGGGTGGCGGACGCGACGATTTCGGCAGCGTTTATGCCACCTACGGGTTCATCTACGATCGCCCCGACCACGGCACCATGGTCGCCAACAGCGTCCATCCCCGTTCCCTCGTCTTCTCGCGCGGCGGGCACGGCGACGACGAGGTGGCCGAGGCTCCGCGCGGGGCTCTCAATTTCGGCGATGCTCCGGGCCGCTCGCTGCGCTGAGCCGTTTTCCCTTCCGATGAATCACAAGCCCCCGCCGCGGCCCTGCCCGGCGGGGGCTTGTGGTTGACGCACCCCCCCTGGTGGTGCCACCCCCTTGCCCATGATGCTCACGCGACGCCGCCTTGCCGCCGGCCTGATGGCGACTTCCGGGATCGGCTTCGGCTTCCGCCGGGCCGCGGCCCAGTCCGTTCCCGCTTCCCCCACCTCATTCCTCGGCTTCAGCCAGGTGGTCGAACTCAGCGGCCCGCGGGCCCGCGAGGGGGATGCCTGGCGCAACGGGGTGGAACTCGCGGTGCAGGAGATCAACGCGGCCGGTGGCGTGCTGGGCCAGGGGCTGTCGATGATCACGCTCAACATCGAGAACGGTCACGCCGCCGTGCAGCGCGCCCTCGAGCCACCGCCGCTCGCCCTGCTCGGTCCCCTCGGCGACGCCGCGGCCCGCATGGCCGCCCCGATGGCACGCGCCGCCAATGTGGCCTGCATCACGGGAGCCGAGGCCCCCGACCTCACCGGCTTCGGCTCCGTCGTGCGGGCTACCCCCGGCCTCGCCGTGCGGGCCCCGCGCCTGGCCGGCTGGATGGCCGGGCAGATGAACGTCCACCGTGTCGGCATCGCCTGGGGCACCCTTGAGCCGGGCCGCACCGGCCACGAATTCTGGGTCCGGGCGCTACGTACCGCCGGGCTCGACATCACCATGGACCAGGGCATCGCCCCCACCGCCACCAGCATCGTCGGGCAGGTCGGCGCCTTTGCGCGTGATTCCGTCGAGGCCGTGCTGCTGCTGCTGCCTCCCGCCGACGCCCTGCGCTTCCTGCGCGAGTTCCGCCGCCAGAACCTGCAGAAGCCCGTGGTGGGCGACAGCGTCCTCGCCGCCCCGCGCTTCGTCGCCCGGGCCGGACAGGAGGTCGAGGGGGTGCGCTGCCAAGTCGACTTCCTGGCCGACCCGCCTGCCCCCGGAACGGCTTCCGCGACGGCGATGGCCGGTTTCGCCGCCCGCTACCGCGGTGCCTTCAAGGAGGAGCCGGACAGCCCCTCCGTGCGCGGATATACCGCCGTCGGTCTGCTCGCCGCCGGCCTTGACCGCCTCGGCCGGCCCGACCACGCCGGTCTTGCCTCCGCGCTCAAAGGGCTCCGGATCAAGGCTGGTGCCCCCGGCATGATCCTCGACACCGCCATCGAGCCCAGCGGCGAGATGACCCGCCCCACCTTTATGATCGAAATCCGCAGCGGCAAGCCGGCACTCCTGGCGACGCTCGGCTGACCTCCGGCTCCGCCTGGCCCGTCCAGGCCCGCAGATCGCGTTCGAGTTCGGCCAGAACGGGGCCCCAGGCACCGGGTGCGGGCTGCGTGTAGAGGCGCATGCCGGGATACCAGGGACTGTCGCGCCGGCCGTGCAGCCAGCGCCAGCAGGCGTCGTGGCGAGAAAGCAGCCAGACCGGCTTGCCCATGCCCCCGGCCAGATGGGCAACCGCGGTATCCACCGAGATCACCAGGTCGAGGTTGGCGACCACGGCGGCGGTATCGTCGAAATCGGCGCACGTGCCCATCGGATTGATCATTTTCATCTCCGACAGGAAAGGCTGCTGTCCGGCCGCACCGGCCTGCAGCGACACCAGCCGCACGCCGGGCACGCGGGCCAGCGGGGCAAAGGCTCCCAGCGGCAGCGACCGGCGGGCATCCATGGCATGGGCCACCGGCATGCCGGGGCGCGAGGCGCCCGCCCACACCAGTCCGACCAGCCGCCCCTGGCCGGCCAGGCGCTGCCTCCAGGATTCGGCGCGAGTCCGGTCGGCGAACAGATAGGGCACGTCGGCCGGCACCGTCTCCAGCGTGGTGCCGAAGCGGTGCGGCAGCGAGAGCAGCGGGCAGCGCCAATCATAGGGAGGCAGCGCGTCCTCCTCGGCGATCACCGAGGCGAGCCCCTCCAGCCGCCGCAGCAGGCGCACCAGCGGCTTCTGCACGCGCAGCACCACCTCCGCGCCCCGCCGCGCCAGCATCGGCGCATAGCGGACGAATTGCAGCGTGTCGCCGAAACCGCCCTCGGCGTGGAGCAGCACCCGTCGCCCGGCCACGTCTCCGCCCGGCCATTCCGGCCCCGGCAGGCCGTGCGGCAGCATGAAGGGCGCCTTCCAGCGCCATTCGTTCTCGGCGAAGCCGCCTGCCAGGTCACCGGCCGTCAGCAGGGCCAGGGCCCGATTGCAATGCACCTCCGGATCTCCGGGAGCGAGCGCCACGGCCGCGTTATGGGCTTCCAGCGCCGGCTTCAGCTGCCCCAACTCGGCCAGCGCCACGCCAAGATTGGTCAGCACGTTGACGCTGTCGGGATTGCGGCGCAGGGCCTCGGCATAGGCGGCAACCGCTTCCGGACGCTGCTGGCGGCCGTGCAGGGCTGTCCCGAGATTGGCCCAGGCCGTCCATGAATCGGGGGTCAGAGCCAGCGCGCGCCGGCAGACTGCCTCCGCCTCGTCGTGACGGTGCTCGGCGTTGAGAACCCCGCCGAGGTTGCTCAGGGCCGAGGAATCCTTGGGACGCAGGGTGGCCAGGGTCCGAAAAGCAGCCTCGGCCCGGATCAAACGCCCGGCCGCGAAATCAGCGCACCCCTGTAGCAGGAGGCTATCGTCCGTCATGCCGTCTGCTCCCGCCCCCACCTACCGAGGTCATCCACTGTGCCATGGGGAGGTGAACGAGAGGTCAATCCCCCCGTGCCAACCATTGCGATTGCGCAGAGGACCGCTATCATTCCCGCGTTGTTTTGCGGCCGCTGGTGCCGCGCCCTGCAGGATGATGGCATGGTGGCCGCTCGAAACGATTCTCCCCCGACCGCAGAGGGGCTGCTGCTGGAGAGGTTTCTCCCGTACCGGCTCAACATGCTGGGCACGACGGTCAGCCAGTCCTTCGCCAGGCTGTGTGCCCGGCGCTTCAACATCGCCCTGCCCGAGTGGCGTGTCGTGGCCCTGCTCGGGCAGAGGGGGCGGCTGACCTCCAAGGCCATCGGCACACGCTGCGCCATGCACAAGACCATGGTTTCCCGCGCGGTCGGCGAACTCGAGCGCCGCCGGCTGGTCGAACGCGAAGCCAATCCGGCCGACAAGCGCGAGGTCTTCGTGGCCCTCTCCGCTGCGGGAGAGGCCATCTATGCCGAGATCATCCCGCTGGCCAGCGCCTATTCCGAGCGCCTCACCGCCGGCCTCTCGGATGAAGACCGCGCCGTGCTCGACCGCCTGATCCGCCAGCTGCACGACCGGGCCCGCCAGATCGCCCCTCCCGACCCGCAGGCCTGAATTTCCCCCAAAAAGAACAGGGAAGGCTTCTTTTTGCCTTCCGGAAAAAGAAGCAAAAAGGACTTTGTCCGTTTGGTTCCGCGTCTGATCCAGGCGCGGAGCCTTAACGGATGAAGCTTTCCTGGTTCTCCTTTCTCGAAAGGAGAACACCTTGCCTTTGCTTGCTGCCTTGCCGAATGGCGACACGACCGCGCGTCCGGGCGAAACCTCCGTCGCAAATTTGTCGTCGCCTCTATACGATCAGCCGCCCCGCCCCCCGTAAAGCAACAGGAGAGACGTCCATGACCAAGATCGCCCTGGTGACCGGTGCCGGCAGCGGCGTCGGACGGGCTGCCTGTCTCGCCCTGGCCGCCGACGGCTGGAGTCTGGTGCTCGCCGGACGGCGCCGCGCCGCGCTGGAAGAAACCGCAGCCCTGGCCAGTGCCAGCCCGATGTGCCTCGCCCTCCCCGCCGACGTGACGGACCCCGCGCAGGTGGATGCCCTGTTCGCGGCGATCCGCGAGAAATGCGGGCGCCTCGACCTGCTGTTCAACAACGCCGGCGGCAACGTGCCCGCCACCAATTTCGGCGACCTGACCTGGGAACAGTGGAGCCAGGTGGTGAACGTCAACCTCAACGGCGCCTTTCTCGTGGCCCGTGCCGCCTTCCGCCTGATGCGCGAGCAGAGCCCGCAGGGAGGGCGCATCATCAACAACGGCTCGATCTCCGCCCACGCGCCGCGGCCCGGGTCCGCCCCCTACACCGCCACCAAGCACGCCATCACCGGGCTGACCCGTTCGATCTCCCTCGACGGGCGCGCCCACGACATCGCCTGTGGCCAGATCGACATCGGCAATGCCGCCTCCCCCATGACGGCGCGCATGTCCGGGGGCGTGCCCCAGGCCGACGGTTCGCTGCGCCCGGAGCCCACGATGGATGTCGGCGTGGTCGGCCGCACCATCGCCTACATGGCCGGGCTGCCTCTGGAGGCGAATGCCCAGTTTCTCACCGTCATGGCCACCAGGATGCCTTTCATCGGACGCGGCTGATCCAGAGGGGCGGCGGTGGGAGGGCGTTCCCCTGGTCGCATTTTGCCGAAAAATGCATATTTTTTGTGCTTGGTATTTTTAAATCAAATAGAGTCACGGCATTTTATATCACTTTTTGGTTTGTCTTGCCCAAAACCGCCGCATAGAGTTCCCTCTGTCGCTTCAACGGAATCAGGGACTGCATGTCGCGCGATCTTTCCCCGCCGGCCGGTTCAGCCGAGCCCGAGCCGCCCCTGATCGCGGCGGCCTTCCCTGACGTCTCCGGTTGTCCGGTGGCACGCCAGCATCATCTCGGCCGCTGGACGGCCGTCGTGGTGATGCTCGTGCTCCTGGGTCTGCTGGGACATGCCTTCGCCATCGGCCAGATCGAATGGGTGTTCGTCGGCCGGTTCTTCTTCGCCCCGGTGATCCTCTGGGGCCTGCTCAACACCGTGGTCATGGCAGTGGCGGCGATGGCGCTTGGCATCGCGCTCGGCATCCTCACCGCGGTCATGCGGCTCTCCCCCAATCCGGTGCTGCAGGCCACGGCGATGGGCTATGTGTGGTTCTTCCGCGGCACCCCGGTGATGCTGCAGCTGCTGCTGTGGTTCAATCTCGCGCTGGTCTTTCCCGCCATCGGCATCCCCGGCCTGTGGGAGGCCCGCACGGTGGATGTGATGACGCCGGTGATGGCCGCCCTGCTGGGCCTGGGCATCAACCAGGGCGCCTACACCTCCGAGGTCATCCGCGCGGGCATGCTCTCGGTGGACATCGGCCAGTACGAGGCCGCCAAGGCGATCGGCATGACGCGGCTGACCTCGCTCAGGCGCATCATCTTCCCGCAGGCGATGCGGGTCATCCTGCCGCCGCTGGGCAACGAGTTCATCGGCCTCATCAAGACCACCTCGCTGGCCTCGATCGTGCAGTTCGCCGAGATCCTGCACAACGCACAGAACATCTATTACGCCAACTCGCGCGTCATCGAGCTGCTGATCGTGGCGGCCATCTGGTACCTGATCGTGGTTTCCATTCTGACCCCGTTGCAGCATCTGCTCGAGAAGCGGTTCTCGCGGGGCGCGGGGGCGCATCGATGAGCAGAGACGCCAGGCCGCTGGTTTCGATCGTCAGCGTCGAGAAGCATTTCGGCGCGTTCCATGCGCTGCGCGGGGTTTCGCTCGATGTCGCCGAGGGCGAGGTGCTCTGCATCATCGGCGCCTCCGGCTCGGGCAAGACCACGCTGCTGCGCTGCATCAACCAGCTCGCGGTGCCCGACAGCGGCGCCATCTGGGTGGCCGGCGAACTCACCGGCTATCGCCTGGCCGGCGAACGGCTGCACCGCCTGCCCGAGCACGAGATCGCGCGCCAGCGTCGCGCCACGGGGATGGTGTTCCAGCGGTTCAATCTTTTTCCGCACATGACGGCGCTGGAAAATATCATCGAGGGGCCGTTGCAGGTGCTCGGGCGCGACCGCGCCTCGGCAGTGGCCGAGGCGAAGGAACTGCTCGCGCGCGTGGGGCTCGCCGACAAGGCAGGCAACTATCCGGCCAATCTCTCCGGCGGCCAGCAGCAGCGCGTGGCCATCGCGCGCGCGCTGGCGATGCATCCGCAGCTGATGCTGTTCGACGAGCCCACCTCCGCGCTCGACCCCGAGCTGGTGGGCGAAGTTCTTGCCGTGATGAAGGAACTTGCCGCCTCGGGCATGACGATGATCGTGGTGACCCACGAACTCGCCTTCGCCCGCGAGGTCGCCGACCGCGTGGTGTTCATGGACCACGGCGCGATCGTCGAAGCCGGCTCTCCCGCCCAGGTGCTCGGCGCGCCGAAGGAGGCGCGCACGCAGGCCTTCCTCTCCGCTGTCATTTCGTAACAACTAAGGGTGCCCGCCATGTTCCGCACACTCCTGCTGGCCTCGGCCCTGCTTGCGACGGCCGTCTGCGCCGCCCCCGCGGCCGAGTTGCCTCCTGCCATCGCCCAGCGCGGCACGATCGTCGCGGCGATCGTGCCCAACTATCCCCCGCTCGACCTGCGCGATCCCGCCAGCGGGCAGCTCACCGGATTCGATGTCGAGCTCGGCAATGCCATCGCCGCCAAGCTCGGGCTGAAGATGCAGTGGCAGGAGACCAGCTTCGAGCAGATGCTCGCCGCGGTGAAGACCGGGCGGGTGGACATCATCCTCTCCGGCATGAGCGACCTCAAAAGCCGGGAGGATACCGCCGACTTCGTGGACTACCTCCAGTCCGGCTCGCAGATGTTCACCCAGGCCAGCCGCGCCAAGGAATTCGCCACCGCCGAGGCGCTGTGCGGCAAGTCGGTGGGCGCCTCGCGCCGCACCGCGCTGGTCAACGACGTGAAGGCCTTCTCCGACAAGAACTGCGTCGCCGCCGGCAAGCCTGCAATCACCGTGGTGGGCACGGAAGGTTCGGCGGATGCGCGCACGCAGCTGCGCCAGGGGCGCATCGATGCCGCCATGCAGGGCGGCGAGACGCTGCCCTACATCATGAAGCAGGAACCCAACACCTACGCGCCGGTGGGCGAGCCCGTGCGGTTCACGCAGATGGGCATCGCCGTGGGCAAGGACAATGCCAAGCTGCGCGACGCCATCGCTTCTGCCGCGCGCGGGTTGATGGCCGACGGAACCTATGCCCGCCTGGCCAAGAAATGGGACCTCGAACCCAGCATGGTAAAGGAGATTTCGATCAATGCCGGAGACTGATGCGGCAAACCGCGCCTGGACCGAGCGCATGCCGCTCGCGTCCGTCAACCGTGCCCCGCTCGCGCCGCACTTCCCCTGGCCCTACGGCAACAAGGGAGGCATGTTCCTCTCCTTCGATGTCGATGCCGAAACCCCATGGAACGTTGCTGATCCGTCACGATACAAGGAACTCGTGGCGATGTCCTACGGCGGCTTCGAGGCCCGCGTGGGCGTGGAGAAGCTGCTCGAGCTGCTGCGCCAGGAAGGGCTGAAGGCCACCTTCTTCATGACCGGATGGTCGATCGAGGCCCACCCGGCCATGGCCGAGGCGGTGCTGCGCGACGGCCACGAGATCGCCCATCACGGCTTCTGGCACATCATGCCCAAGCCCGGCGATTCCATGCTGGTCGAGGAAGTGGAACGCGGCTTCGACACGCTCAAGCGCCGGCTCGGCGTGGTGCCGCTCGGCTACCGCGCGCCCAACGGCGAGAGCTGCGAGGAGCTGCGGGTGCTGCTGAAGAACAAAGGCATCGTCTACAGCTCTTCATGGCGTGATGACGTTCGCCCCTACCGCCACCTGCTCGACGACGGCACTCCGGGGATCATCGAGCTGCCCGTGACGATGACCTACGACGACTGGCTCTTCGGCCTTTCGCATCGCTACTCGCCGCGCCCGATGTTCCCGCGCGAGTGGGTGCTCTCGATCTGGAAGGACGAGCTGCTCGAGACGCGCGACTGGGGCGGGATGGTCACCACCGTGATCCATCCGCAGTGCTCGGGCCGGCCGATGCGGCTGCGCCTGCTGCGCGAGTTCCTGCAATTCACCAAGTCGCTCGGCGACGTGTGGATCGCGCCGGGCCGCGACATCGCAGCCCACTTCCAGCGCTGCGAGGCGGAAGCCGCGAAGAATGGGGCTGCGAAGAATGCAACGTCGTGATTTCCTGAAGGTCGCCGCCGCGGCGCCGTTCCTGGGACTGCCCGGCATCGTCAGGGCGGCGCCCGCGAGCACCCTGCGCTTCGTGCCGGTGATCGACCTGGCCTTCGTCGATCCGATCTATTCGACCGCGCAGGTCTCGCGCAACCATGGCTTCATGGTGTTCGACACCCTCTACGGCATGACCTCCAAACTGGAGGTGAAGCCGCAGATGGTCGAGGGCCACACCGTCTCCAGCGATGGGAAGCAGTGGGACCTCAAGCTGCGCGAGGGGCTGCTGTGGCACGACGGCGAGCGCGTGCTCGCCCGCGACTGCGTGGCCTCCATCAAGCGCTGGGCCAAGCGCGATCCGTTCGGCAGCGCCTTGATGCAGGCCACCGACGAACTCGTGGCCGCCGACGATCGCACCATCCGCTTCAAGCTCAAGGCTCCCTTCCCGCTGCTGCCCTATGCCCTGGGCAAGCCCGCGGTGCCTGCCTGCTTCATGATGCCGGAGCGGCTGGCCAACACCGATCCCTTCAAGGTGATTCCCGAGGTGATCGGCAGCGGCCCCTATCGCTTCAAGACCGACGAGCGGGTGGTGGGCGCGCACAATGCCTACGAGCGCTTCGCCGGCTACAAGCCGCGTGCCGAGGCCCCCGATTGGACCGCAGGCGGAAAGGTCGTTCATTTCGATCGCGTCGAATGGACCACCATGCCGGATGCGGCCACCGCCGCGGCAGCGGTGCAGACCGGCGAGCAGGACTGGCAGGAGACCACGCCGCACGATCTGCTGCCGGTACTCGACAGCGCCAGGGGAGTTGCCACGCGGGTGCTCGACCCGCTCGGCTTCACCTGCATGATGCGCCTCAACCTGACGCAGCCGCCCTTCGACAACCCGGCGATCCGGCGCGCGCTGCTGGGAGCCGTGGACCAGTCGGCCTTCATGACGGCGGTGGCCGGCGACGATCCGAAATACCAGCACGAGCCGCTCGGCTTCTTCTGCCCCGACACGCCCATGGCCTCCGATATCGGGCTCGACGTGTTCCGCGGGCCGCGCGACTACGACAAGGTCAAGCGCGACCTCGCCGCCGCCGGCTACAAGGGCGAGAAGGTGGTGCTGCTGGTGCCGGCGGACTCGCTGGCGCAGAAGCCGCTCGGCGATGTCGCGGCCGACATGTTCCGTCGCGCCGGGATGGATGTGGACTACGTGGGGATCGATTTCGCTTCGGTTCTGCAACGTCGTAATTCGCGCAAGCCGGTGGCCGAAGGCGGCTGGAGCGCCTTCGTCGCCAACTGGCAGGGCATCGACTGGCTGAATCCGGTCGGTCACATGGGCCTGCGCGGCGATGGCGGATACGCCGGCTGGTACCAGAGCGCCGAGATGGAGAAGCTGCGGGCCGCCTGGCTCACCGCCCCCGATCTCGCCGCCCAGCAGAAGCTGTGCGCCGACATCCAGCGCCTCGCCTTCGACGACGTGCCCTACTATCCGATCGGCCAGTACAAGCAGCCGACCGCCTATCGTGCCAACCTCACCGGCATGATGAGCGGCACGGCAGTGTTCTGGAACATCCGTCGCGCCTGACCTCTCTCAAGGAAGCCCCGCTCATGAAAGCGCCTACCAGCACAGCGATTTTCGGCACCTGGGTGCTGGCGGACGCGGGCGGCGGCCCCGAGGTCCTGCGCGACCGCTGGGTGCTGGTGGAGGGACGCAGGATCGCCGCGATCACGGTCGATCGTCCTTCCGCCGAGACGATTCTCGATGCGCCCGGGCGCTTCGTGCTGCCCGGGCTGCTCGATCTGCATAACCACGGATTCTCCGAAGCCGTGGCCCGTACCCATACCGAGGACGGCGGCGGACGGCACAAGGTGGAGAGCATCGTCTACACCGTGCTGCTGCCGCTGACCCGCCGCGGCATCGATCTCCTCACCCATGAGGAACGCCTGGCGGTGGCGCGGCTCTCCATCCTCCAGCTGCTCAAGGGCGGCGCCGCCACGGTGATGGAGCCGTTCCGCAACGGCATCCCCGAGATGTTCGAGGCCGCCGAGGAGATGGGCATCCGCTTCTATGGTGCGCCCTACCTGTTCTCCACCGCCAATGCCAAGGCCGGCGCCGACGGACGCGTGGCCTATGCCGCCGAGGCCGGGCGCTCCGATGACGGCTCCGCCGATCTCGCAGCCTGGAACAGCCTCCACGAGAAATGGAACGGCCGCGACGAGGGGCGCATCCGACTCGCCATGAGCCCGCATGCCACCGACACCTGCGGCCCCGAACTGCTGCGCGCCTGTGCCGCGCGCGCCCGCGAACTCCACGCCCCCATCACCATCCATCTCGCCCAGAGCGCAGGCGAAGTGGAAACGATCCGATCTCGATACAACAAGACCCCGGCGGAATATCTCGACAGTCTCGGCCTGCTCGCACCCGACCTGCTGGCGGCGCACTGCATCGCCTCCAGCGACTCCGACCTCGCGCTGATGGCCGCGCGCGGCACCACCGTGCTCAACTGCCCCCGCGTGTTCGCCCGCACCGGCAAGCGCGCGGTGTTCTCCCGCTTCGCCGGCGCCGGGGTGCGCACCGCCATCGGCACCGACGGCTACAACCTCGACCTCCTCGGCGAGATGAACGCTGCCGCAATGATCTCGAAAGTCGTCGAGGAGCGCGGCGACGTTGCCAATGCCCCCGAGATCATCGATGCGGTGACGCGCACGCCCGCCGCAGCCATCGCGCGCCCCGACCTCGGAACGATCCGCCCGGGCGCCACCGCCGACCTGACCGTGGTCGACCTCACCCACCCCCATCTGCAACCGCTGCACGACCCGCGCCGCGCGCTGGTGTGGCTGGCCAACCGTGCCGACATCGACGCGGTGATGGTCGATGGCCGCCTGCTGCTCGCCGGGGGGCGCGCGGCCAACATCGACGAAAACGCCGTCACGACAGCCGGAACCGCCGCCATCCGCCGCATCTGGGACCTCCCCGAGGCCCAGGCGGCATTCAACAGCTAGGAGACTTCCATGACCCGCCTCCTCGCCCTGCTCGCCGCGGCCGCGCTCTGCGTGTCCTCGGCCTCCGCCGCCGATCTGCCCGAGCGCATCCGCCAGAGCGGCACGCTCTCCATCGCCGTCAACACCATCTATCCGCCGATGGAATACAAGGACCCCGCAACAGGCAAACTCGTCGGCCTGGACGTCGATCTTGCCGATGCGCTGGCGGCGAAGCTCGGCGTGAAGCTGGTCTGGCAGGAAAGCGCCTTCGAACAGCTCATGCCCTCGATCCAGACCGGGCGCGCCGATATCGTGCTCTCCGGCATCACCGACCTGCCGACGCGCCACGAGGTGGCCGACTTCATCGACTATCTCAAGACCGGAGGCCATTTCTACGTGATGGCCTCCAGCCCTTATCACGCCGCCGCGGATCTCTGCGGCAAGAAGGTCGCCACCTCCCGCTCGACCGCTTTCCCCGGTTTCATCAAGCAATGGAGCGAGGCCAACTGCGTCGCCAAGGGCAAGCCCGCCATCGAGGTGGTGCCCGCTGAAAGCACCGCCGATGCCCGCTCGCAGATGCGCCAGGGCCGCGTGGACGGCGCCGTGCAGGGCTACGAGACCCTGCCCTACGTGATGGCGCTGGAGCCCAATACCTACCGCCCCGTGGGCGAACCCATCAGCCTGCTCTACCAGGGCATCGCCGTCCCCAAGGGCCAGACCGGCCTGCGCGACGCGCTCGCCGGGGCCTTCAAGGCCATCATCGCCGACGGCACCTATGGAAAGATCCTGGCCAAATATCAGCTTTCCGCCAATGCCGTCTCCGCGCCCATGATCAACGGCGCGCCCCTGGACTGACCGGCACGGGGCGCGGCTGGCCGATCGATTCCATGCAGATGGGGACAGGCGGCAGCCGAACCCGCCGCAGGCTGCGCCGCCCGGAAGGCTTTGGCTGATCCCGGATCGATCCCGAATCGACTCTCAGCCGACCAGGGCGGCGTGCTGGGCGCTGACGTCGGACCACTGGCGCGCGGCGTCCTCGTCGAACAGCTCGGCGAGCTTCTTCAGCATCGTGCCGCCCAGCTCCTCGGCATCCACGATCGTCACCGCGCGACGGTAGTAGCGGGTCACGTCGTGGCCGATGCCGATCGCCACCAACTCCACCTCGTCCTGGGTCTCGATGTCGCGGATGACATCGCGCAGGTGGCGCTCGAGGTAGTTGCCGGGATTCACCGAGAGGGTGGAATCGTCCACCGGGGCGCCGTCGGAGATCACCATCAGGATGCGCCGCCGTTCCGGGCGCCACACCAGACGGCGATAGGCCCATTGCAGCGCCTCGCCGTCGATGTTCTCCTTGAGCAGGCCCTCGCGCAGCATCAGGCCGAGGTTCTTGCGCGCGCGCCGCCAGGGCGCGTCGGCGGATTTGTAGATGATGTGGCGCAGGTCGTTGAGGCGGCCCGGGGTGCGCGGCTTGCCCTCGTTCACCCAGCGCTCGCGGCTCTGCCCGCCCTTCCACGCGCGGGTGGTGAAGCCGAGCACCTCCACCTTCACCGCGCAGCGCTCCAGCGTGCGCGCCAGGATGTCGCCGCACATCGCCGCCACCGTGATCGGCCGCCCGCGCATCGAGCCGGAATTGTCGATCAGCAGGGTCACGACGGTATCGCGGAACTCGGTGTCGCGCTCGCGCTTGTAGGACAGCGCCTGGAGCGGGTTGACCACCACGCGGGCCAGACGGCCGGCATCGAGCAGCCCCTCCTCGAGGTCGAAATCCCAGGCGCGGGTCTGCTGGGCGAGCAGGCGGCGTTGCAGGCGGTTGGCGAGCCGCGAGACCACCCCCTGCATGTGCTGGAGGTTCTGGTCGAGCTGCTGGCGCAGCCGCGTCAGCTCCTCGGGGTCGCAGAGATCGTCGGCGGAAATCTCTTCGTCGAACTGGCGGGTGAAGGCGCGGTAGGCCCCCCCGGCGTCGCCGATCGGCTTGTCGCGGCGCGGCGAGGGGCCCCCGGGCCGCTCCTCGCCCTCGGCGGCGGCGGATTCCTCGGCATCCTCGTCGTCGGTGGAGTCCTCGGCGTCGGGGCTCTCGCCCTCGGCCTCCTCGGGCTGGGCACCGAGCATGGTCTCGGATTCGCTGCGGCTCTCGCCGGAGGTATCCTGCGAGCTATCCTGCGGCCCCTGCTCGCCCTCCTGCTCGTCGCCCTCCTCGGGCTCGGACTCGGCGTCGGCATCCGCCTCGGCAAGGTCCATCGCCGCCAGCAGCCGGCGCGAGGCGCGGGTGAAGCGGGCCTGGTCGTTTCGCCGGGCGGCCATCTCGTCGAGAGCCCGCTCGGCCGCCGCCCCGAGGGTGCCGCGCCACAGGTCGAGCACGTGCCGCACCGGGGCGGGACTGGCCTCGCCCGTCATGCGTTCGCGCACCAGCAGCGAGAGCGCCGAGGCGACCGGCAGCTGCTCCTTGCGGGTCATGCGGTCGTAGCCCTCGGCCTCGCAGAGATCGACGAGGCGGGCACGCAGGTTGGCGGCCACCCCGGCCATGTGCTCCCCGCCCACCGCCTCGACGCGCGACTGCTCCAGCGCGTCATAGACCTCGCGGGCGTCGCGGTTGGCGGGGGCGCGCGCGGCGTGCAGCGCGGAATCGTGCAGGCGCAGGCGCAGCGCCAGCGCGTCGGAGGCGCCGCGCAGCCGGGCCATCTCCTCGGGGGGCAAGGCGCGGGTGGGCAGCGGCAGGCGGGCCCGCTTGCCCAGCAGCCCGGACGGACCGGGCTGGAAAGCCACCTGAACCTCGTTGGTTTCGGCAATGGCGCGCAGCGCGCCGGCGGTGGCCCGCTTGAATTCCTCGGCGCGGGCCGTGTCCTGGCCAGAGTTGCTGCCGCTCATCAGTTGCTGCCGCTCATCGTCCCCTCAGCGCGTCCGCGCGGCGCCGAGCAGGGCCCCGACCAGGGCGAGCTTGACCACTTCGCCGGGCAGGAAGGCCAGCAGGCCGCCCGCCACCGTGGCCGGCACGCTCAGCCCCAGGCCGAAATGCAGCCACGCCAGGCCGGGCGCGTAGATCAGCACCTCGCCTGCGGCCAGCACGAGCAGCAGCATGGGCAGGCGATGCATCCAGCCGCGCTCGGCGGCCAGGCCCACGGCCACGCTCGCCAGCAGGAAGCCCGCCAGATAGCCGGCAGTGGCCCCGGTGATGGAGACCCCGGCCAGCACCGGCAGGCCGAGCATCCCCTCGAGGATGTAGGCGCCCACCGCCGCGGCGCCCAGGCGCGGCCCGAGGCCGGCCGCCAGCAGCAACACCACCGCGGTCTGCATCGTCATCGGCACCGGCAGCATGGGCACCTTGATCCAGGCGGAAATCGCCAGCGCCGTGCTGCCGACCAGCGCCACCGCGGCCCCCGTCACGACCTGGCGCACCAGCGCCCGCCGGGTGGCCAGCTCGCGTGTCATCGGATTCTGCATGATTTTTCCCGTTCGGAAGGCTCAGTGGGTGCGCCGGATCAGGCTGCCGGTGGGCAGCTCCTCGTTGAAGCAACGCTGATAGTACTCGGCCACCGTCGGCCGCTCCGCCTCGTCGCACTTGTTGAGGAAGGTGAGGCGGAAGGCAAACCCCACATTGCCGAAAATGCGAGTGTTCTCGGCCCAGGTAATGACAGTGCGCGGCGACATCACGGTGGAGATGTCGCCGTTGATGAAGCCGGCGCGGGTCAGCTCAGCGAGCGCCACCATGTTTTCCACCCGCTTGCGCTCGGTGTCGTCCTTGGGGTCGAAGCCGAGCTTGGCCATGACGATCCCGGTCTCCTGCGCATGCGGCAGGTAGTTGAGGGTGGCCACGATATTCCAGCGGTCCATCTGGCCCTGGTTGATCTGCTGGGTGCCGTGATAGAGGCCGGTGGTGTCGCCCAGGCCCACCGTGTTGGCGGTGGAGAACAGCCGGAAGCTGCGGTGTGGGCGGATCACGCGGTTCTGGTCGAGCAGGGTCAGCTTGCCCTCGACTTCCAGCACGCGCTGGATGACGAACATCACGTCGGGGCGACCGGCATCGTATTCGTCGAACACCAGCGCGCAGGCGTGCTGCAGCGCCCAGGGCAGGATTCCCTCGCGGAACTCCGTGATCTGCTTGCCCTCCTTCAGCACGATCGCGTCCTTGCCGATCAGGTCGATGCGGCTGATGTGGCTGTCGAGGTTGACGCGGATGCACGGCCAGTTGAGGCGGGCGGCCACCTGCTCGATGTGGGTGGATTTGCCGGTGCCGTGGTAGCCCTGGATCATGACGCGCCGGTTGAAGGCGAAGCCGGCCAGGATGGCCAGCGTGGTGTCGCGATCGAAAAGATAGGCCGGGTCGATGTCGGGCACATGCTCGGTGCGCACCGAGAAGGCAGGCACCTCGATGTCGCTGTCGATCCCGAACGTCTCACGCGCGCTCACGGTCAAATCGGGGAGATCGATCGCCGAGGTGGGGACGACGCGGGTATCGGCAGCGGCGGCAAGCTGGGTCATCGAGTCTTTCCGTTCATCTGATGGCACGACAGTACACCCGTCGCGCGCCCCAGGGGAAGCCGGGGGGCGCCGGAACTACCCGGCGGAGGCCGAGCCCTCGGCGGGGCGAGTGGCAAGATGCGAGCGCAGCGCGGCATAGGCAATATTGATGGTCTTGAGCCGCTCCTCGGAGGCGCGGTCGCCATGGTTGGCATCCGGATGGTGGCGCTTGGCCAGCTCCTTGTAGCGCGACTTCACTTCGGCGATGGTCACCGGCCAATCGAGCCCGAGGGTGGCGAGCGGGCCGCGCACCGCCTCGGGGGCCTGATGGCGGGCGGTCTGCGGGCCCGCCCCGGCGCCGCGATGGCCGAGCCCGCCGGCGGAAAGCAAGCCGAGCGGGTCGGCCTCGGCCGCGGCATCGAGCGCCGCGCCCAGGCTGCCGCGCGGCCAGGAAGGACGCTGCCAGCAGCTGTCGGCCCGCAGCTCCGCCTCGATCTGGCCGGGGGTCATGCCTTTGTAGAAGTCCCACTTCGCATTGTAGGTGCGCACGTGCTCCAGGCAGAACCACCAGTAGTCGTGCAGATGGAAGCGGGATTTGGGCGCGCGGTACTCGCCGGAGTTGAGGCAGCCCGGCACGTCGCAGCACCGGCCCGGCGCATCCGGGTCGGGCGCGTAGGCTCGGGGCCGGGGCGCACGTCGGTTCATCGCGCCTATGTGCGGCCTGACGAGGGGTTTGCAAAGGGGGGGAAGGAGGCATGATGCACAAAACGGAGCCGCGCAAAGGAGGGCTTGGCACACGCGGCCGGCATGCCGATATGCGGGATATGTCCTCCTCCTCCCGCGCCGGGCAACTCGAGGCCCTGCTCCGTGACGCCTTCGCGCCCGAAGTGCTCGAGATTGCCGACGAATCGGCCCGCCATGCCGGCCACGCCGGAGCCTCCCCCGAGGGGCAGACGCATTTCCGCCTGCTGCTGGTGTCGGCCCGCTTCGCCGGGCTGACGCGCGTGGCCCGGGCCCGGCTGGTCCACGCGACACTGGCCCCGGTCCTGGCGGACGGGCTGCATGCGCTGGCCATGACCCTGCGCACCCCCGAAGAACAGAGTCCCGCAAAACAGGGGGCCGAAAAACTTCCTGCAAAAGAACCGGACCTGATCGGGCCGAAGGCAACATCGCTTTAACGACCTCTGTGCACACTGACGTGTGTCAGCTGCGGCTGACCCTTCGTCAGAGCAGGAGGCATCTCGCCGTGTTTGCCAGCCGTCTCGTCAGTCGCAATGTCATTGGCGCCCGTGGGCGCACCAGCATGCGTCTGGAGCCCGAGTTGTGGGACGCCCTCGATGAAATGTGCCAACGCGAGAGCATGACCCTGCGCGAGATGGTACGCCGCGTCGGCCCCAGGCCCGAGGGCGGACGCACCAGCGCCGTGCGGGTGGAAGTGTTGAAATATTTCCGCGCCGCCGCCACCGAGGACGGCCACCTCAAGGCCGGCCACGGCCCCCTGCCGCGGGATTAACTCGCCGGACGCCTCAGCGCGGCGGCTCGCCCGGCTGCGGGTCGGCCCCCAGACGCTGCATGAGCGCCGCGACGGCCGCACAAGCCGCCTCCACCGCCGCCGGGTCGGTCCCTTTCGCCACCACCGCCACCCCTTTGCCGCCGAGTCGCTCATAGGGATAGCTGCCGAGATCGACCCCGGCATGGGTATGCTGAAGCTCCCCCAGCCCCTCCGCCAGCCGCCCCTCGGGCAGATCGCGGGCATAGACCGCCTGCTGCACCACCGGCGGCCCGCCGGCCAGGCGCGGAGCCAGCCAGCGGAACATCGCCTGCATGATGCGCGGCACCCCGGCCATGACATGCACGTTGCCGATGGTGAAGCCCGGCGCGCCGGATACCGGATTGTCGATCAGGCCCGCCCCGCGCGGCAGCGTGGCCATGCGCTGGCGGGCGGGATTGAACGCGCCCGGCGGGTAGCGCGCCTCCAGCAGCGCCCACGCCTCGGGATGCTTCTCCCAGGGAACGCCGAACGCCGCGGCGATGGACTCGCTGGTGATGTCGTCGTGGGTGGGGCCGATGCCGCCGGTGGTGAAGACGTGATCGAAGCGCCCGCGCATCTCGTTGACGGTGGCGATGATGACCTCGCGCTCGTCGGGAATGATCCGCACTTCGCCGAGCACGATGCCGCGTTCGGCCAGGCCGCGGGCGAGAAACTGGATATTGACGTCCTGCGTGCGGCCCGAGAGCACCTCGTTGCCGATCACGATGATGCAGGCCGTAGGATTGGTGCGCACAACCATGAGCCCCTCCACAGGCTTCCCCCCACCGGTTTCATGGTGGCAGCACGGGAGTCCTCAGGCAAGTGCGGCGCAGACTTCGGCCGCATCGATCGGTCGGCGAGACAGCAAGGCAAGGTCTTCTTTTCCTGAAGGAAAAGAAGCAAAAGGACTTTTGTCCATTTGGCTTCGCGACTGACCCGAGCGCGGAGCTCTTAATGAATAAAGCTTTCTTGGTTCTTCTTGCTCGCAAGAAGAACACCTTACCTTCCTTGCCTCACCGGGACCGTTGGGGGAAACGCCACGCGGGGCAAGCCCCCCCAAAGCCCCCGGATCAGGCGGCGCGCATGCCCTCCAGGAATTGCACGACCTCGGTATTGAGCCCCTCCGTCTCCTCGGAAAGCTTGCCGGCAGCCTCCAGCACGTGCTGTGCACTGTGCCCGGTCTGCTGGGCGGCCTTGGCTACGTCCTCGATATGGCCCGTCACCTCGTGGGTTCCGGTCGCGGCCTGCTGGACGTTGCGGGCAATCTCCTGGGTCGCCGCTCCCTGCTCCTCCACCGCCGCCGAGATGGCGGCCATGGTCCGGCCGACCTCGCCGATGATCTGGGTGATCGACCCGATCGCCGTCACCGCGCTCTGGGTCACGCCCTGGATCTGGCCGATCTGGGCGGCGATCTCCTCGGTGGCCTTGCCGGTCTGGTTGGCGAGCTGCTTGACCTCGCTGGCCACCACCGCGAAGCCCTTGCCGGCGTCTCCGGCCCGGGCCGCCTCGATGGTGGCGTTCAGCGCCAGCAGGTTGGTCTGCCCGGCGATCGATTGGATGAGGGTCACCACCTCGCCGATGCGCTCGGCCCCGGAGGCGAGGTTGCGCACGATCTCCTGGGTCTGGTCGGCCTCGTGCGTGGCCTTCTCGGCGGCAACCGAGGAAGCCGTCACCTGGCGGGTGATCTCCGCCACCGAGGAGGCCAGCTGCTCGGCCGCCACCGCCACGGTCTGCACGTTTCCGCTGGCCTGGGTGGCCGCCGCCCCCACCGCGCTCGCCTTCTCGGTCGTCAGCGTCGCCGTGCCGGTCATGCTTTGCGCGGTGGCCTGCAGCTCGTGCGCCGCGGCAGCCAGCACCTCGGCCATATGGCTGGCCCGGGACTCGAACTGGCGACTCAGCCCTTCCACCTTGGCGCCGCGCGCCACCTTGGCCTCCTGCTCGGCGGCCTGGGTCGCGGCCGCCCTGTCGGCCTCTATCAGTCCGGTCCGGCAATCGCCGATGGCCCGCGCGAGGTCGCCGATCTCGTCGGCGCGCGTCGTGCAGGGCAGCTCGAAGTCGTAGTCGCGGCGAGCCAGCTGGCGGGTCACCCCGGCCAGACGCAGCACCCGCTCGATCACGGTACGATTCAGCCACACCGCGGCCAGCGTCGCCGCCGCCAGCGCCAGCAGCGTGATCGCGCCCAGCACCCAGGTCGCCTGCGTGTTCGCCGCGTCGGCTGCCTGGCTCGCCTCCTCGCCCCGCCTCGCGTTGTACACGATATCCGCTTCAAGAGCCTCACGCACCCGCATGAAACTCTGCTGCATCTCCCCCGAGAAGAAAGCCGCCGCCTTGGGGGGATCATTCTTCATCGCTGGCTCGGCGAGGCGGGCGCTGAGAGACAGGTAGGCATTCCAGGCCGTATCGAAGGCGGGGATCAGCTTGTCACGCTCGACCCCGGAATCGATCAGCGGCTGGTAGTCCAGGCGGGCCTTGTCGATGGCAGCCTGGGCCTCTGCCTGGCGCTGATCCGCCGAGGCCAGCGCCTGCGCGTCGAGGGGCTGCAGATGAGTCGATTGCAGGCTGCGGAACCGCTCCAGCGCGCGGCCCAGCCGGTCGACCGTCACGACGCTGGGAATGCGGTTGGCCGCCACATCCCGCGTCGCGGCGTTCATCTGTCGGGCCTCGTAAAGCCCGATCAGGCCGGTCAGCAGGACCGTCACCGCCAGGCCTCCAAACGCCAGGCGCATCTTGGTGCCGATACGCCAATTATGACCCAAAGCCATATGCCTTACTCCGCCTTTCGGGGATTGCCCTTGGGGATTGCCGCCTTTTGAGGACGTCTGTCTTCCTGAAGGTCGGGTTCCAACACAGGCCAGAGTACAGCAAATCTCCGAATCAACGGTTTACAGGCGGTACCTGTTCCGCCCCCGCTTTCTTCCGCCCCCCCGGAGAGGCGCTCAGAGGCAAGAGGCGCTCAGAGGAACTCGCGCAGCAGCGGCACCAGCGGCACGTCGGCGGCGGGCATGGGGTATTCGGCCAGCCGCTCGGGCGGCACCCAGGCGAGGGTCTGCCCCTCGCGGGCCTGCGGACGGCCCGACCAGTGCCGGCAGAGATAGAGCGGCATCAGCAGGTGGAACCGCTCGTAGGTGTGCGAGGCGAAGGTGAAGGGCGCCATGCAGGCCTCATCCAGCCCGATCCCCAGCTCCTCGCGCAGCTCGCGCACCAGCGCCGCCTCGGGAGTCTCCCCGGGCTCCACCTTGCCGCCGGGGAATTCCCACAGACCGGCCATCTGCTTGCCCTCGGGCCGGCGCGCCAGCAGCACCCGGCCCTCGCCGTCGATCAGGGCGGCGGCGGCCACCAGCACCAGCGGCGGCTTGCCGTCGGCGGTCGGGGCAACCTCGGTGGTGCCGAACAGCTCCTCGCGCCCGGCCACGAAGCGCAGCACCGCCACCGCCCCGGCGCGGGCGACGAAATTCTGCATTCCCTCCCCGGCCGGGCGGAAGCCGATGCGCCGCAGCACCGCCACCGAGGCGAGGTTGTCGGCGGCGACGGTGGCCTCCAGCCGCTCCAGCGGCAGGTTGGCCAGCGCCCAGCGCGCCATCCGCCCCACCGCCTCGGTG